>CAYWDE010000218.1:0-3592 GCA_964456885.1 uncultured bacterium
CGGAGTAATGAGTTATTTTGGACTTTTAATTATAGCTCCTATCTTTGGACAAAGCATTAGCCAAGATTTTGAAAGTGGATTTTATCAAATTTTATTTGCAACACCAGTCCGTAAATGGACCTATTTTCTGGTTCGGTTTATAGGTTCTTTTCTTTCAAGTATTGCCATTCTTTGTTCCATAGCACTTGGCTTATTTATAGCTACTCTAATGCCATTTATCGACGAAACAGTAATTCTAGAGAATCAAGCTTGGCATTATATATTGCCTTACTGGACTGTTGTCTTTCCCAATATATTTGTATTCGGTGCTATTTTTCTATCTGTTGCTGCAATTTCTAAGAAGATGGCTCCCGTTTACGTGGCGAGTGTCTCTCTATTTACGGGATATATGATCGCCCAAAATCTTGCTGCTGATTTAGACAATCGATCTCTCGTTGCTCTGGTAGACCCTTTTGGAATGGAAGCTAGTTATCAAATAGTTCGCTATTGGTCAGTGGCAGAACAAAATTCTCAGACAGTTCCTTTAGTAGGCATATTTCTAACTAATCGTCTCTTTTGGGCCGCAATTGGGACTTTTGTTTTAAGCATTGCTTATTTTTTCTTTAATCCGTTTAGTTTCCCAGGAAACAAAAAAAACAATAAATTTTCTGTAATTTCTCATGAGAAGATAAGCAACAAGCAGGTAGATACTACCCCCCGTTCTTGGAAAGTTTTTTGGCTGTTAGCCCTTTCTGAGTTTAAACAGGCATTTTCTAATACCTATTTCTTAGTCATTCTTCTGTGCGGAATTCTCTATATTTTTGTAGTCAGTGGAGAAATAGGAAAAATTTATGGAACAGAGACTCTCCCGGTAACTTATCATGTTCTTGAAGTAATTGGAGATACTTTTTCTACTTTTGTTATTATCATTCTATCTTATTATGCGGGAGAGTTGATATGGAAAGATCGAGAACAACGGATTTTTGAACTAATCGACTCGAAGCCCGTATCGGATTTCTTTTTGTGTTTGTCCAAATTTTTATCCCTTATTTTTATTCAATTATTTTTACTTTTAACTATTTTGGTAAGCTGTGTGCTTGTTCAAATTGCCAAAGGATATTTCCATTTTGAGTGGGGGATTTATGTAGTTCATTTATTCCTCTTTATATTCCCATCCTGGACTCTTTTTTCTATCTTTGCTCTTTTTGTTCATACAATTTCTAAAAATAAACAGGTAGGACATACGATTTTTGTTTCAATCCTACTTTTATTTTCTTGGTTACCTTCTTTTGGATTAGATCACCGACTTTATCTTTTTGGAGCTCTCCCCAAGCCCTTTTATTCTGATATGAATCATTTCGGTGCTATCTTTCAGCCCTTAACTGCTTACACTCTGTATTGGGGATTCTTGCATGCTTTCTTATTCATTTTGACACTTCTTTTATGGAAAAGAGGTGAGATTGTAGGTTGGAAAGACCGTCTTACTGAACTTCGCCTTAGAATAAGGCCCATTCATCAGTTTCTGATGACAACAACTTTTTGTATGTTCATTTCTGTAGGAGGATATATCTATTACAATACGAATATTCTCAATTTTTATAAGACTGCTAAACAATTCAATCAAGATAGAGTTGACTATGAGATTGCTTATAAGTCATTTGAAACATTGCCTCACCCCAAACTTGTGTCTGTATCTTTACAGCTCGATTTATTTCCTGAAAAACGCAGTTTAGAGGGAAGTGGGGTATTTAAATACAGAAATGGCTTTGAAGAGCCCATTCAAAAAATTTTACTCAATACTCCTGAGGATGCACAAATAACTGACTTAAAATGGGATAAATCAGCAATTCTCTCCGAGCACAAAAGATCGTTAGGCATTAGGGTTTATGACTTTAAAAACCCTATTCAGCCCGGTGAGGAAGTTACTCTTTATTTTAGAGTAGCAGTTATACCTCAAGGATTTTCAAATTCTGATTTCTCTAGAAAAATAGTTGAAAATGGGACGTTTTTTTATAGCACCGATTTCTTTCCAACTATGGGATATAGCTCAAATGCGGAACTTGTAGATGCTTCGAGCCGAAAAAAATTTGGCCTCCCTGAAAAACTCCGCATGCCAAATATCAATGATCCTCTAGCTATCCAAAGAACCTATCTTTCCCATGAAGGGGATTGGATTGATTTTGAAGCGACAATAAGCACTTCTTTGGATCAGATAGCGATTGCTTCTGGATCTCTCAAACGTCAATGGGAAGAAAATGGAAGAGGGTATTTTTATTATAAAACAGAAGCCCCTATCCTTCCTTTCTATGCATTTTTATCAGGTCGGTATCAAGTAGTTCGGGATCAATGGAATGACGTTCAAATAGAGATCTATCATCATCTAACTCATACTCAGAATCTAACTCGTATCGTCGATTCGGTAAAAAAATCTTTAGCTTATTATACAGAGAATTTTTCTCCCTATCAATTTAAGGAATTAAGAATTGTTGAATTCCCCAGATATACAACTATGGCTCAATCCTTTCCATCCACGATTCCTTATTCGGAAGGCCTTGGGTTTATTGCAAAAGTCGATCCAAATAATCCTGAAGATATTGACTATCCATTTTATATAACGGCACATGAAGTAGCTCATCAATGGTGGGGGCATCAGGTAATAGGAGGAAAAGTACAAGGGGCTACAATGCTTTCAGAATCTTTAGCTCAATATTCAGCACTGATGGTCATGGAAAAGGAATATGGTCCTCGGCATATGAAAAAGTTTTTAAAATATGAATTGGATCAGTACTTACATGAAAGAGGGTGTGAAGTAGAAAAAGAGCTTCCTCTTATGCTAAATGAAAATCAGAGCTATATTCACTACCAGAAAGGTAGTCTCGTTTTCTATGCGCTCAAAGATTATTTAGGAGAGAAAGTCATCAATAATATTTTACGCGATTATGTCCGAGAAGTTTCTTTTCAAAAGCCTCCTTTTACAAAATCTACAGACCTTGTTCAACGGTTTAAAAACGCAACTCCAATTGAAATGCAAAACCTGGTTGAGGATCTTTTTGAGACCATTACATTATATGAGAATCGAGCTGGAAATGCCTTCTTGCGCGAAAAAACAAATGGGAAATTCGAAGTTGAAATCTTATCGTCTAATCGAAAATGGCGAGCAGATGAGATAGGATTTGAGCAAGAGATCTCGATGGATGACTTGGTTGACATAGGTATTTTTGACGCGAATGGCGAGCTAAAATACCTTCAAAAGCATAGGGTACAAAGCGGGAATAACAGATTCACTATAGAGGTTGATTTCCAACCCTTGAAAATTGGAATAGATCCACTTAATAAACTTATAGATAAAAATTCGGCAGATAAAATTATCTCAATAAATCCAGGATAAAGTTTTTTTAATATTAAGTTTTATATGTAAAATAATTAAAGTGATAAAAACGTAATATGTTTAGCTAAAGGAATTTTATGTGCTCATATCTAGACATGACTGAGATGATAAACAGGAAATATAATGATCGTATTAACAAATTTTGTTCTGCTTTTTTTTCTTCTTTAAACCTCTGTCATTTTTTGTATTTTAAAATAAATAATAATGGAAACGTTTCATTTGTAG
>CAYWDE010000219.1:0-3096 GCA_964456885.1 uncultured bacterium
GAGGATCGAGAGGATGGATATGAAATCTAAAGAATAAATCTATTTTTTCTGTAATTCATTATTTTTTTTAGGTAAAATTTTTCTTTTCTGAAGTTAGGGGGTTATATGAATCTTCTGGCCAAATTTTTGTTCTCTGTCTGCTTATGCAGTGGCATCTCTTTTGCAAATACTCCAAAGACTCTCATCATCACTTGCGCTACAGGAGAAATTGGTACTGCTACCGCAAAACTTTTAGCTGCAGATCACAATCTTCTGCTTACGGGTCGCAATCTGGCTAAACTACAACAGCTTCAGCAAGAGTGCCAAGCTCAGCACCCTCACCTCTATGAGATTTGCCCCCTCGACTATTCCAACTCCGATTTAATTGCCCAATTTAAAATGAGGCTAGATCAATTAAACACCCCTATTTCTGGGGTTCTATTGATCCCCCCTAGACCCTCTTTTTATGGGAAAAATCTATTTCAAGAAGAGGCGGTCTGGCTGGAGGTGTTTCAAACCACCTTTACGGGACCTTTAGAGACTTTAAAAGCCACATTGCCCCATTTAGCTAAAGGGGGGAAAATTGTGGTGATCGCAGGCAATTCTTCTATCCAATATTTACCAGAATCGGGCCCCACTTGTGTGATCCGCAGAATGTGGACAGCATATACAAAGGCATTATCCCACCAACTAGGGCCTCAAGGGATCTGCGTAAACACTTTGTCTCCAGGGGTTATTTTGACCTCTTTTCACCAAGAGAGAATTGAGAAGATCGCTGCTGAAAAAGGGATCAGTTACGACGAGCAGCTAACTAAAGAAGTTGCGAACATCCCCTTACGCCGTCATGCAGTGACAGAGGAGGTGACGGAGACGATCCGATTTTTCCTCTCCGATCAAGCAAATTTCATTAATGGAACTAACTTGGTGATCGACGGCGGATACACCACAACGTATTAATGTGATGAAAGAACATAAAATTTCCGTCCAAAACACCTTTGATCGAGCAGCATCCCAATATGGGGAAAAAGGGTGCTCTTTTTTCGACTATTTTGGAGAGAAGTTAGTCGAGATAGCCAACCCCTCTTTAGGGGATCATATATTAGATGTCGCCACAGGGAAAGGGGCCGTTCTCTTCCCTGCTGCGAAGAAAATCGGTCCTCAAGGAAAAGGGGTTGGGATCGATTTAAGCTCAAAAATGATCGAAGAGGCGAAGAAAAGGATCCCCTTTCCTTGGGTTGAGTGGCATCAAATGGATGGGGAAAACCTCTCCTTTCCCGATCGCTCTTTTGATCTCGTATTCTGCGCCTTTGGTTTGTTTTTTTTCTCCCAGATCGCTCAAGCTCTCTCCGGATTTAAGAGAGTGTTAAAACCGGAGGGGAAGCTTGCGATATCCACATTTGGCAAGAAAGGGGCGCTCGATCTTTGGGTTACAGAAAAAATTAAAGAATTCGGAGTTAGCTCTAAACTAACAACAGTGACCCTAGATACCCCTTCTACTTTAGAGAAGTATCTAGCTGATGCGGGGTTTTCTTCGATCGAAATGCACCATGAGACAAAGATATTTTGGCACGAAACGGCGGAAGATTGGTGGAATTCTCTATGGACTCATGGGATCAGATTTAGGTTGGAACAGTTCCCCCCCGCCGATTTAAAAAAGCTCAAAAATGAAGCCATGGATTATGCAGGCCAAGGGAAAATCAGCGAAGAGCGCAATGTAATCTACGCAATTTCTGAATTGTAAATTAGCTAAAATTTCTATCCCAAAACATTAAAGCAAGCTTGGAGACAGATAGAGAGCTTCATATTCCGTTGAACAGCAAGTCTTGCTTGATCGATCGCTTTTTCTACCTGAGAAAGGGGAATTGGTTCCCGTTTGGGCTCATCAGGGAAGAAGAGGAGTTCGTCCCGCCCCTCTAGTTGTCTAAGATGTTGATCTCGATGCCACATTAGAATAGAAGCAAAGAGATACTCTACTCTCCGGCTAAATCCTACTGGATCTTCTTCACTCCCCTCTTCGACAAGCTCAGCAAGCTTCGTCAATTTGAGAGACAGCTCTGGATAAGAGGGCTTTTGAGCAAGGAGAGAAAAGAGGATTTTTCTATGCTCTTCAAATTCTGGGTGCTCTGCCAATTCAAAAGCTTTTCCGGCCGATCCGTGGGCTAATTTTGCAAAACGGATCGGGTGCCCTTTAGAGTGAAGAAGGGAGGAGATCTCCTCTTCCGTAAGGGGTTGAAAATATAGGAGGGAGCAGCGGGAGAGGATCGTCGGAAGGATATCATGGGGGTGGTTGGTGAGGAGGATAAAAGTCGTGTCGGGAGAGGGTTCTTCGAGTGTTTTTAAGAGGGCATTTGCTGCAGCCGGCTGCATCCGCTCTATATCTTCTAAAATAAACACCTTCCCCGTAGATTCAAAAGGGGCCGAATGCTCTTTATCGATCATCTCTCTTAGTGTATCAATCGCATAGAGGCCGCTTTTCCCTTCAGGCGTATAGAGGTGGAGATCGGCAGATTTAAAAGATTTTAAAAGGGAAGCGGCGACCGCTTTTGCAAATAGACTTTTTCCGATCCCGTTTGGACCGGCAAATAGGAGTGTTTGGGGCAGGCAATTGTCTCCGATCGCTTTTTGCAAGTAGGCTTTAAGGGGGGCATTCCCCAAGATATGATCAAACATATTTCGATATTAGCGGATAGATCCATTTCATCGCTTCATCAAAGACTCTTTCGGGAGGAAGCTCTGCATTGATGAGACGGAACCTGACCTGCTCTCCTTTATGAATAGTGAGAAAAGCCTCCCGAATTCTTCTATGAAACATGAGCGTTTCTGCTTCAATCCGATCTTTTTGGCGCCTTTGAGCAGCCCTATTGAGCCCAATTTCTGGATCGAGGTCGAGATAGAGCGTTAAGTGGGGGTTCACCCCTTGACACACAAACTCACAGAAGGATCTCACTTTTTCCATCCCAAGGCCTCGAGCGGCCCCTTGGTAAGCGACCGAGGAGTCGTTGAACCGGTCGCAGAGGACGATTTTCCCCTCTTCCAGTGCGGGTCCAATGATCTCAGAGACGTGTTGGGCTCGTGAGGCTAGAAATAAAGAGAGCTCTGCATAAGGGGAAACGGGCT
>CAYWDE010000219.1:3106-3575 GCA_964456885.1 uncultured bacterium
CTCTTTGTACTCTAGGAGGATCTTCCGGATCTCCTCTCCGAGCTTGGTCCCTCCGGGCTCCCGGGTCTTTAAAACAGTATGCCCCTCTGAAGTCAATTGACGGGCAATAGCTTCGATGAGAGTCGTTTTCCCAGCCCCCTCTCCCCCTTCAAATGTGATGAAAATTCCGTATTTAAGCTGCGGTCCCATGTGCGCAGAATCATAAACAACAGTCGACGGGTTGTCAAAGATATTTAGCGATTAGGGGATCTGCTTAGTAAGGAAAAGGAGAAAGGAGAGAGATCTCCTTTCTCCAGAATTGAATTAAACCTGAGGAGGGATCGGAGCTTCTTCAGCTTCGACAACGCCCGCATCTACCTTTTGGACCCCTACGACCGCATCGTCATCGTCTTTGAGGTTAACGAGACGAACACCTTGGGTCGATCTTCCCATGACGCGGACATCGCGCATCGGGATTGGATTTTAGCGT
>CAYWDE010000220.1:0-3538 GCA_964456885.1 uncultured bacterium
ATGGCCCCCTCTTTGGTTTTTTCCTTTTTCTCCTTGCAACCGCTCTCTTAACAATCCCATTTCCCCCCTTTTTTCTTAAAATTCTTAAAGCGACCCAGCTTGCCAATTTGTTTTGGACCGTGGTCAACCTCATCCCTGTCTTGCCTTTAGATGGGGGGCAGCTTTTGCGAATTGTCCTTGAGGGGCTTTTCGGAGTGAGAGGATTTAAGGCCTCCCTTCTAATTGGATCGGTGATCGCTCTCCTCTTCTCTTTTTATTTCTTTATGTTGCAGAACTTTTTAGCGGGCGCTTTTTTATTCCTTTTCGCAATTAAAAGCGTTTATAAATTGCGAAAGAGCCGCGTTGCCCATCGGGGCGATCGGGATGAGACGAATAAGCAGTTAATGCTTCAAGCTGAAGAGGCGTTGCAAGAAGAAAGGATCGAAGAGGCGAAAAGGCTCCTAGAAGAGGTGAGACGCCTCGCCTCTGGCGGTGTCCTCGCTTTTACAGCGCAGCAATACCTCGCCTTTTTAAGCTTTAAAGAGGGGAAAAGAAAAGAGTGTTACGATCTCCTTTTGCCTATTAAAGAACATCTAGGAGACGACTCTCTCTGTATTTTACATGAGCTTGCTGCAGAGCAAAAAAACTACCCCCTTGTGGTGGAGCTTTCGGCCAAGTGCTATCAGATCGATGCGACACAAAAAAGGGCGCTCAATAACGCGCGCGCTTTTGCCTATGAGCATCAGGCAAAACCTGCAGGCGGCTGGCTCCAGACAGCGTGGCAATTTGGGGGGCTCAATATCCAAGCTGTGCTACTAGAAGAGGAGTTTAAAGTCTTAAAAGACCATCCCGAATTTAAAGAGTTTGTGCAAGGTCTTCAATGAGATATTCTCTCTTCATAGCCGTTTTTCTCTCTTCCTGTTTTGGGGGAAATGAACACTTGATGGTTCAACAATCCCTAAGCCCTAAAAAGCAGAAACAAAAAATCGCCTTCCTTCAAAAAAAATTGGAGTTGGCAGAGAAAGAGCAGAAGAGGGTAGCCACCGATATTGAAGAGCTCTCGATTGAGATCAATAACATCCGACTTGCTCTCATTCGGAAACAGCTGGATGAGCATGAAAACGGCTCTAAAAAGCATCCCAAGCTTTTCCAAGAGGAGAGGGAGGCTTTATATAGGATGATCGAAGAGGGGCCCTCTCCCACAGCTTTTGAAGCGCAAGTGGCGCTAGACCGGATCCTCCGCCTAATCACAGAACTGAGCGATAAAGAAAGAGGGGGGTATACAGGTTGAATCAGAAACAGTATCCCCCCATCAAATTCTCTAGTTGAGTTTAATAGTGTAGTAGCGCTGGAAGTTTTGGTGGCGCACAATGAGTATGATGTATTTCTTCTTCTCTCCAAGCTGCTCTAAAGCCGCATCGAAGTCCCCAATGTTTTTCACCTGTTTTTGATTGGTCCAGTCTAGAGCGACCCCTGTGATGAGGAATCCAGGTCTGAGTCCCGCCATCGCTGCTGAAGAGCCCGGTTTCACTTTGGAGATCACAACTCCCGATACATCGGACGCGTAACCTAATTTAGCAGCGAGCTCAGATGTGAGATTCTCCAACTCAATCCCCAATTTTTGGATTAAATCGGCAGAGATCACCTCACCATCATTTTGTGTGCCGAGCTCAACAGTGAGTGTTTGCGTCTTTGAATTGCGTAAAATCTTCAGCTGAACAGAGGTGCCTGGGCTCATCATTGCGATATCATGGCGGAATTTATTGATATTCTTAACAGGGTTCCCGTTGTATTGAATGATGATATCCCCCTGTTGCAATCCCCCTTTTGCTGCGGGAGAATCTCTCACAATATCGGTGATCAGAGCTCCTTCGGGTCTGTCTAAGTCGAGAGCATCAGCCAGTTCTTTGTCGATCGGTTGAAGAATAATCCCCAAATAGCCCCGCTTAACGGTCCCTTTCTCCATGATTTGGGAGATCACCGGCTGTACCATTTTGCTCGGGATCGCAAGGCCGATTCCCATATATCCTCCGCTCCGGCTATAGATCGCGGTATTCACCCCGATCACCTCACCCCGTGCATTCAAAAGGGGCCCCCCTGAGTTGCCGGGGTTGATCGCCGCATCGGTTTGGATGAAATCTTCATAGGTCGCAATCCCCAAATCTTGACGCCCTTTAGCGCTCACAATCCCTTGGGTGATCGTCCCTTCCAATCCGAATGGATTGCCCACTGCAAAAACCATATCTCCGGCTCTTAAGCCGTCAGAGTCTCCAAAGGTGAGATAGGGGAGACGATCCGCTTCAATTTTCAAAACGGCTAAATCGGTTCTCGCATCGGAGCCTTTGACAATAGCTTCAAATTCTCTCCCATCATTGAGCATCACAGTCACTGAAGTGGCATCTTTAATTACGTGGTTATTTGTGACGATATATCCGTCGGGGCTCACAATAAAGCCAGAGCCACCCGCTGTTTGTTGCTGCGGTTGTTGCTGAGGGAATTGGGGGCCAAAAAATTTCCGGAATAGGTCATCTCCAAACATGTCAAAAGGGTTGGCATAACCTTCTTGATTCCCGCAAATAATGCACTTAATTGAAACAGCAGCCGGTTTAGATCGGTCCGCTAATTCTGCAATCGCCTCTGAAATCTGTTCCAAAAGAGTGGTGCCTTTGGATGTGTCCGTCGGTACAGCGGTAGCAAGAGCAACCGCTCCTAAGAAAAGAATCGTCCATTTTTTGATCATAAAAACACCTGCTTGAAGTGATCAGAAGTATAAAAAATTGACCCCAAAAGCTCAATCCTTTTATAGTCATTGCTCCTTAATGGAGTTCTGTAATGAAAAAAATCTTTTTTATATTAATTGCCTTTGCTACAGCGCACGCTGAACCGATGGCTCTCGTTGCTAAAGTGACCCCTTCTGAAAATAGCGGTTATTTTATCTTTTCCGATGGGACTTTCTGGAAAGTTTCCTCATTTGTCAAAAGATGGAGAGGGCCTATCGAGTGGGTTTCTGGAACTGAACTTTCGGTTCCCGAGATTTATGAGTGTACTGTCGACAAATGGTCCTTTGGAGATCTATTTGAGCCCTATCTAAAACAGGGGAATCTTCAGGTGAATGAAGCCGATGCCTCCAATGAAGCAGAGCTCAAACAACATGCACACCTCTTGGTCAACACACGGACACACAAAGTCCTTTTTGCAACCCCGATCCATGCTTCTGATTTTATGTCTCAACTCTACAAAGAGGCGTATGAGAAGGGGCACTCTGAAGGATACAATAAAGGGTATTATAGAGGTTTAGGACTCAGATAAACCTTTTTTGCCGCATCGTTTGCAGACTCTAAACTGGACCTTTTATTTTATTCTTCAACATGGGAACCCCGTATGAAAAAAATCCTTTTTATCCTTATTGCATTTGCTACAGCTCACGCTGAACCGATGGCGCTTGTCGCTAAAGTGATCCCCTCGGACAACGTCGGTTATTTTATCTTTTCCGATGGGACTTTCTGGAAAGTTTCTACCTTTGTGAAAAGGTGGCGGGGCCCTATCGAATGGATCTCTG
>CAYWDE010000221.1:0-3495 GCA_964456885.1 uncultured bacterium
CCAAACACCTCTTTGCACAGTGGGTGATAAAGTGATGCCAGGAGATGTTCTCGCGGATGGCCCTGCTACAGACAAAGGGGAGATCGCTCTCGGTAAAAACGTCCTTGTCGCTTTCATGCCTTGGTGCGGATATAACTACGAGGATGCGATCATCATCTCTGAAAAGCTGATCCGCGAAGACTACTACACTTCGATCTATCTCGAAGAGTTTGAACTCACAGCGCGCGATACAAAGCTTGGGAAAGAGGAGATCACTAAGGATATTCCAAACGTATCTGAAGAGATGCTTAAAGACTTGGGCGATGATGGAATTATCCGGATCGGCGCTCACGTTGAACCGGGAACAATCCTTGTTGGAAAGATCACCCCTAAATCAGAAACTGAACTCTCTCCAGAAGAAAGACTCCTTAGAGCAATCTTCGGGGAAAAAGCAGCCGATGTGAAAGATGCCTCTTTGACAGCGCCTCCGGGAACGGAAGGGGTCGTCATGGATGTGAAGGTATTCTCTAGACGCGACCGCCTCTCTAAAACAGATGATGAGCTCGTCGAAGAAGCGACCCGCATTAAAGACATCCATTCCGACTTCAAGACAAAAGAAGCAGAACTGCAAATGGAGTTCCATGAGAAGCTCGGCGCTCTTCTTCTAAACGAGAAAGCTCCTTCTGCTATCATGCACAGGAAAACAGGCGAAATCATCATTGAAGATGGTGCGGTTATCACACAAGAGATGATCGAGACGCTTGAAAATGAGCGGGCTGAAGACCTGATCATGGCAGATAAGGATATCTATACAGAGCTCAAGAGGATCCTCCGGGAATTTGAGCTCTCTTATCAGAATCTCGAGACGCAGCATAAATCTGAAATTGAGTTCATGCGTAAAGGGGACACAGATCTCGACCCAGGCGTTATCCGCCAGGTAAAGGTTTATGTCGCTACTATGAGAAAGCTCCAAGTAGGGGATAAAATGGCGGGACGCCACGGAAACAAGGGCGTAGTCGCTAAACTTGTTCCAGAAGCGGACATGCCTTATCTACCCAATGGAGATACAGTTGAGATTATCCTCAACCCTCTCGGCGTACCTTCTCGTATGAATATGGGGCAGCTTCTTGAAACCCATCTTGGCTATGCCGCTAGAAAAGCGGGCATTTACGTGAAGAGCCCTGTATTTGAAGGGTTCCCAGAGTCTAAGATTTGGGAGATGATGGAGTCCCAAACAATGTTTAAAGACGGAAAAGTATACCTCCATGACGGTAGAACGGGCGAAAGGTTCGATAACCGAGTAGTTGTGGGGTATATTTACATGTTGAAACTGAGCCACTTGGTAGCCGATAAGATCCACGCACGTTCGATTGGACCTTACTCTCTCGTTACTCAGCAGCCTCTCGGCGGTAAAGCGCAAATGGGGGGTCAGAGATTCGGGGAGATGGAAGTGTGGGCGCTTGAAGCTTATGGCGCAGCGCACCTTCTCCAAGAGATGCTCACCGTTAAATCGGACGACGTCGCTGGAAGAACGCGCATTTACGAGTCGATCGTGAAGGGCGAAAATACGCTAGTAGCGGGAACGCCAGAGTCGTTTAACGTACTTGTGAAAGAGATGCAGGGGCTTTGCCTCGATATCCGCACTGAGTTTGTGGAATAGGGACAGCAATGTCCCACTCGCAAGGGGTTTTAATGACCCCTTGCGTTTTTGCGTTTAACTTATGGAGAAATTTTAGATGTTTGATGCTGACGAGGATGTACGGGGATCTCAGTTTGATAAGTTGACCATTAAGATTGCGTCGGACGAGGTGATCCGCGACCAGTGGTCCAGGGGAGAGATCAAAAAGCCCGAGACGATCAATTATCGCACCTTCAAACCAGAGAAAGGCGGCCTATTTTGCGAGAAAATTTTCGGGCCGACACGCGATTGGGAATGTGCTTGCGGGAAGTATAAGAAAATCAAGCACAAAGGGATTGTTTGCGACCGCTGCGGCGTTGAAGTGACAATTTCTAAAGTGCGTAGAGAGCGGATGGCTCATATTGAGCTGGCTGTTCCTGTTGTCCATATCTGGTTTTTCAAAACGATGCCTTCAAGAATTGGAAACATCTTGGGGATGTCCACGGCAGATTTAGAGAGGGTCATCTATTACGAAGAGTATGTAGTCACCGATCCTGGCCGTACGGATCTACAAAAAAAGCAGCTCCTCAACGACACAGAATACCGTGAAGCCCAAGAAAAATGGGGTGCGGATGCATTCTCTGTCCGAATGGGGGGAGAGGCGATCCAAGATCTATTAAAAACAGAAGACCTCTCTTCTCTTGTGATCGATCTCAAAGATAAATTAAGAAAGACCAAATCGATGCAAGCTCGTATGAAGCTCGCAAAACGGCTCAAGATTATCGAAGGATTTTCTACCTCGACAAACAAGCCCGATTGGATGGTCTTAGGCGTAGTTCCTGTCATTCCACCCGATTTAAGACCTTTAGTTCCTCTAGACGGAGGCAGATTCGCTACATCAGATTTAAACGACCTCTATCGACGAGTTATTAATAGAAATAACCGTTTGAAGTCGATCCTTAAGCTCAAAACGCCTGATGTGATCGTCCGGAACGAAAAACGGATGTTGCAAGAGGCGGTAGATGCTCTCTTCGATAACGGCCGCCATGGACATCCTGTGATGGGCGCCGGCAATCGACCTCTGAAAGCCCTCTCAGAAATGTTAAAGGGAAAACAGGGGCGATTCCGTCAAAACCTTCTCGGAAAACGGGTCGACTACTCGGGCCGTTCGGTCATCGTTGTGGGTCCAGAGCTCCGGTTCAATCAGTGCGGACTCCCTAAAAAGATGGCCCTTGACCTCTTTGAGCCTTTCATTGTGAAGCGCTTGAAAGATCTAGGCCTTGTCTATACGATCCGCTCTGCTAAGAAAATGATCCAAAAACAGGCGCCCCAAGTTTGGGACGTTCTCGAAGAGATCATTAAAGGACACCCGGTTCTCCTCAACCGTGCGCCTACACTTCACCGCCTGGGTATCCAAGCGTTTGAGCCTGTATTGATCGAAGGGAAAGCGATCCGGATCCATCCGCTCGTAACACCTGCTTTCAACGCCGACTTCGACGGGGACCAGATGGCTGTCCACATCCCGCTCTCTATTGAAGCGCAGCTCGAAGCTAAACTCTTGATGATGGCTCCAGACAACATTTTCCTCCCCTCTTCAGGAAAACCGGTTGCGGTTCCTGCTCAGGACATGATCCTTGGACTTTACTATATCATGCACGATCCTGTAGTCCATCCAGACCGTGAAGGGAGAAAAATCAAGACTTTTGCTAATCCGGAAGAGGTCCTCATGGCCCTTCACTCTAGCGGAAGCTATAACTGGTACGAGAAATCTGAAGGGACCCGTATGGATCACTTCGGAAGGGGGATGTTTATCCACGAAAAGATCAGAGTTCTGATTGATGGTGGTATCATCGAAACTACCCCGGGGCGTGTCCTTTTCAATACGATCGTCCCTAAAC
>CAYWDE010000222.1:0-3480 GCA_964456885.1 uncultured bacterium
GCCTGAAATAGGGAAGCAATATCGTGATACCCATCTGGCCGCTTGCGTAAAACCCGGAAAAACAGGTTCAGCTTAGCGGGGGAGATGAGGCTATTCAGTTTTTGCTCCGTTCTCATTCTCTACTGGCAGTGGAGCTGTAACCGCTTCGATCCCAGCCGCTACAATCCCTTCTGGAAGGATAGAGAGTTGGCAAGTCGCAGTAACGCCCTCTTTTAGTTTGAGAGAGATCTTATGGGAACCTGTCTGTTTAATCGGTTTGTTAACCATGACCGATTTCTTATCCACAGGCAATCCTTTCTCTTGGAAAAGTTGCGCGATATCGGCAGCAGAGACAGAACCATACATGTGCCCTTCCGGATCCACTTTGACTCTGATCTCCAAAGAGGTCCCCTCGATTTGGATCGCGAGCTCTTCAGATTCTCTCCGATCGACAATCGCCTGTTTCGCCCGCTCAGCGCGGAGGGCTTCTTGTTTGCGGATCGTATTTTTACTTGCAATCACAGCAAATCCTTTAGGGAGGAGAAAATTTCTCACATATCCAGGTCTTGCTGTTACGATGTCCCCTTTTTGACCGAGAGCATCTACGTCTTGGAGCAATAGCAATTGTTGTTTCATCGTTATTCTCCTATTCTTCTGCTACGAAAGGAAGCAGCGCCATGTGACGTGCGCGCTTAACCGCTTTTTTAAGGACTTTTTGATAGTAGTAAGATACACCTGTAATGCGGCGCGGCATAATTTTGCCCCGCTCAGTGATAAACTGCTTTAAAGTTTCTGTATCTTTGTAATCAATTGTCTCTGCTTTTGCAGCGACGAAAGGGCATGCTTTCTTTTTTCTTGAGAAAGGGGAAGAAGCGTCGCCAGTTTGTTGTTGTGAGGAGGCTTGCCTTGGCTCAAGACTCTTCTTTTGTCTAGTGAAGCTCATGATTTAGCCTTGGGTTTTGAGGGGTTTAAATTCTAAAGAATCGAGAACTTTCTCGGTGCGCATAGTCATAAAGCGGATGAGATCTTCGTGGAGGTGATATTCCTTCCAGAGTTCGAGAACCGCTTGGGTCGGTGCTGTGAAGTACATAACATAGTAGTAACCTTCACGCTTCCCATCGATCTCATAGGCGAGTTTTTTTCTGCCTTGCTCATGGATTTTATGGATTTCTCCACCTTTTTCGGTGATTCCGTCTGTGATTTTATCAAACGCTTTCTTACGAGACTCATCGCTAAGCGTCGCGCTTAGGATATACATCCCCTCATAGAGCCCTTTACGCTCTTTCTTATTCATTTTGCATCTCCAATGCTCGGAGTCGATGAATTAGCAAAATTCATCGCACTGGTTAATCCTTTGTCCAACCAAATTTCGACTGTTTGGACGACTCTATCCAGAACACCTGGAAGGAGTTTTTCTTCCTCTTTAGAGAATTTAGAGAGGACATGGTCCGATAAATCCCCCTCCTCTCGATCGCCGACTCCGATCCGGAGCCGAGGATAACGATTGGTCTGCAGAGACTCTTCAACGCTCTTAAGGCCGTTGTGGCCGCCCGAACCGCTGTTGATCCGAATCCGCAGCTGTCCCAGAGAAAGGGCCACATCATCTGTTAAGATGAGGAGGCGGGACAGATCGATCTGATAGTAGTGCATAACAAGCGCTACTGCTTCGCCACTGAGGTTCATAAACGTCAAAGGCATCAGCAAAAGTACCGGGTCTTCGCCAATTTTCCCACTAGCTAAAGACCCTTTAAATTTTTGCTCTTTTCGAAATTCGAGCCCATGTTTATGAGCGAATTTCCCAAGAGCTGCAAAGCCGATATTATGGCGCGTCCCGTCGTAAGTTTTTCCTGGATTCCCAAGACCCACAATTAGGGCGGTCGCGACCAAGGATTAGGCTCCCGCTTTCTTGCCGACGATCACAGCCACTTCGTTCATTTTTCCCACAGGGCGCACATTTGATGGGAGATCAATCTCAGATAACTTCTTAGATTGTCCAATCCCTAAATCGCGAACATCGACTGTGAATTCTTGCGGAATGTCTTTTGGCAAGCAAGAGACTTTTAAAGTGCGGATCGTTTGGCGTAAGAATCCGCCGAGCTTAACGCCCGCGCAATCAGCTACACCAGTCATTTGGATTGGAACATTCACAGTCACTGGTTTATCTGCAGAGACAAGAGCGAAGTCGATATGTTCCACATCATACGATGCGACGTTGTATTGGATCTCTTTAATGATCGCTTTGTGGCTCTTACTGCCCGCTTCAGCCAATTCAAAAACAGTTGTCGATAAAAGACCTGCTTTGATGTTGCGCAAAACTGACTTGATCTCATCAGCTTTTACCTGAACAGGAACTCCAGGGCCTTTGTCTTGATATAAAATAGCAGGAATATTCCCTTCGCGGCGGAGTTTATTGTTCTCGCCTTTTTTGCCTGCGTTTCTCTTATGTATTGCTAGCTTCATATGTTTCCTATCTCTTAAATAGCGATGAAATCGACTTTGCTGATACTACACACTCAATAGCTTCTCCCAGAAGAGAGGCGATTGAAACCATATGCACTTTTCGTCCCTCTTTTAGCGGAGGCACCGAATTCGTGATAAAGAGTTCGTCTATCCCCTTTAATTTAGCCCCGCCCATAAGGAGCCCATGTGTAACTACTGCAAAAACGGCTTTCGCACCTTCTTTTTTACAAACTTTTGCTGCCAACTCCAAGGTTCCCCCAGTCGAACAAATGTCATCGACTAGAATCGCTTGCTTCCCCTTGACATCCCCAATGAGAGCGTTGACCTCTACATTTTTCCCATTGACGCGTCTCTTATCGACAATCGCAATGTCTAAATTTAAATCTTCAGCGAACTTTCTCGCCATCCTGTTGCTCCCGATATCTGGAGAGACAACCACTGCCGCCTTTAAATCCAATTCCTTTTTCAAGGCCTTCACAAAAAGGGGGCGTGCATACAGGTGATCTACAGGAATATCGAAGAATCCCTGGATCTGCTCTGTGTGCAAATCCATCGTTAAAACTCGGTCCACCCCTGCCCTCTCAAGCAAATTGGCGACCAACCTCGCTGTGATGGGAACACGCCCTTTCTCTTTTCTGTCCTGCCTCGCGTAAGCGAAGTAAGGGATCACCGCCACGACGCTTTTGGCTGAAGCCCTTTTTAGGGCATCGACAAAAATCAAGAGCTCCATCAAAGAGTGATTTGGATGACGCGCTGGTGATTGGATCACAAACACATCTTTCCCTCTCACATTCTCGAGGATCTGAACCCCTATCTCTCCATCAGGAAAAGTATGGATAACTGTCTTACCGAGCTCAACACGTAGATGCTTCGCCACTTCACCCGCTAATTCTGGATGAGAAGAGCCAGCGAAAATCATATACGATTTAGTCATTTCTTTCCTGAGAAAGAGCTGGAAATTCAGCCACTTTCTAAATACTTGGGGCGGAAGGATTCGAACCTCCGAATGGCGGTACCAAAAACCGCTGCCTTACCACTTGG
>CAYWDE010000223.1:0-3475 GCA_964456885.1 uncultured bacterium
CTTGCATGGTAAGCAAGTGGTCGTAGGTTCAATTCCTATCTTGGGCAAAAAAAAATGAATTCTAGAGCCGAACGGAGGAAGTTTTAATGGCAAAAGAAGCTTATCAGAGAAATAAAACACACGTAAACATCGGGACAATCGGGCACGTCGACCATGGTAAGACAACGCTGACTGCTGCCATTACAAAGACTTTGGCTGCAAAGGGTCAAGCGAAATTCCGCGACTATAGCTCGATCGACAATACACCTGAAGAAAAAGCGCGTGGGATTACGATCAACGCGTCACACGTTGAGTATGAAACAGACAAACGCCACTATGCGCACGTCGACTGCCCAGGCCACGCTGACTATGTGAAGAACATGATCACCGGTGCTGCTCAGATGGACGGAGCAATTCTCGTAGTTGCTGCGACAGACGGACCAATGCCGCAAACAAAAGAGCATATCTTGCTTGCGCGCCAAGTAGGCGTTCCTGCAATCGTCGTGTTCCTCAATAAGATGGACATGATCGGCAAGGGAGACGAAGAACTCGTTGAACTCGTCGAGATGGAACTCACAGAGTTGCTCGAGAGCAAAGGGTATAAAAACGTACCGATCATCCGCGGTTCAGCATTGAAAGCGCTTGAAGGAGATCCTCAATACGTAGAATCAATCATGAAGTTGATGCATGCGGTTGATGAGAAGATCCCAACTCCGCCACGCGAAGTCGACAAGCCTTTCTTGATGCCGATTGAGGACGTATTCTCAATCTCTGGTCGTGGTACTGTAGTTACAGGCCGTGTTGAGCGCGGTAAAATTAAGGTGAACGACAAGATCCAACTCGTCGGTATCCGCGATACACGCGATACAGTTGCGACAGGTCTTGAGATGTTCCAGAAAACGCTTGATGAAGCGCTTGCTGGAGAAAACGTCGGTGTTCTCTTAAGAAGTATTGAGAAAGGGGATGTAGAGCGCGGAATGGTTCTCTCAGCTCCTGGCACATGCACACCTCACACCCAGTTCAAAGGAACTGTATACGTTTTAACCAAAGATGAGGGAGGCCGTCATAAGCCGTTCTTCACTGGTTACAGACCACAGTTCTATTTCCGTACAACAGACGTAACAGGAAGCGTAGAACTTCCAGCGGGAACTGAGATGGTGATGCCTGGCGATAACGTGGAATTCACTGCAGAGTTGATCCACCCGATTGCTATGGAAGAAGGGATGCGCTTTGCGATTCGTGAAGGTGGTCGAACAATCGGCGCTGGAACGGTCTCTAAGATCTTGAAGTAAAGAGCAATAAAGGTCTCCTCAAAAGAGGAGACCTTTGTTTTTGGGTGTGTAGCTCAGCTGGTAGAGCAGCGATCTCCAAAGTCGCCGGTCGGGGGTTCGAATCCCTCCGCACTCGTAGGCAAAACGGGTCGCCCCTAATTTAAAGAGGAGGACAGATGTCGACAATGATAGGCGAAAAAAGAAAAGTTTCCTATTTCCGAGAAGTACAAAATGAGCTGAAAAAGGTCACTTGGACTTCAAAAGAAGAGTTGCTTTTTTGTACTAAAGCTGTGATTGCAGCGACGTTTTTTTTCGGGCTTGCGATCTATGCCGTTGATTTGGGAATTCGTGGAATTCTTGAGATGGCTGCTAATTTTGTTCGGATGATTTTTGGGTGAAAAACTATGCATAAATGGTATGTCGTTCAGGTAATGTCGAGCCACGAGAAAAAAGTGAAGAAATCCATAGAGGAGTATCTTCAGGCAAAAGGGCTCGCTGATGATATTGTCCAGATCCTGATACCTACAGAGAATGTCTCCGAAGTGAAGCGTGGTCAGCAAAAGATCAGCGAAAAACGGATGTGGCCAGGCTATTTGCTGGTCAAAATGAATTTACATGACGAATCGTGGGCCTATGTCAAAGATACAGACGGGGTGATCGATTTCCTCGGCGGTGAAAAACCGACACCTCTCACTGATAAAGAGGTGACTGATATCATGAAAGAGCTCGAGGATCGTCAAAAAGGGATTGTGCAGAAGCACAAAGTTGAGCCGGGTGACAAGGTTAAGATCATCGATGGAGTGTTTGTCAATTTCGTGGGTACTGTCACAGAAGTGAACCACGAGAAAGGTAGACTCAGTGTGATGGTCTCGATTTTCGGAAGAGATACTCGGGTCGACGACCTGGAATTCTGGCAGGTAGAGCTAACTACTGCCGAGAATGCAGGCTAAGAGGTTGTTTGAAAATTTCAAACAACCTTAAAAATGGGGAGAAAAGGGGTGCCCCTTTTCGCTAAAACTCAAAAGAGGATAAATGGCAAAAAAGTTAGTCAAAACTATTAAGTTGCAAATTCCTGCGGGAAAAGCCAACCCAGCGCCTCCTATTGGTCCAGCCTTAGGATCTGCCGGTGTTAACATCATGGCTTTCTGTAAAGAATTTAATGCAAAAACGCAAGATCAAGCGGGCGACCTTTTGCCTGTTGTGATCAACGTTTATGCAGACAAAACATTCACATTCATTACCCGGAAACCTCCTGTATCTAGAATGATCTTGAAGGAACTGGGAATTGAATCGGGTTCAAAAGTGCCGAACCGAGATAAGGTTGGCAAATTGACCAAAACTCAAGTAAAAAAAATCGCCAAGGCGAAAATCGCCGATATGCGGATTGTTTCGGAAGAAGCTGCATTAATGATGGTGATGGGAACAGCTCGCTCCATGGGCGTCGATATCGTGGGGGATTAAGATGGTAAAACGATCTAAGAGAATGAAAGAAGTCGATGCATTGGTCGATCGAAACAAGTCTTACTCACTGAAAGAAGCTGTTGAAATTCTGAAGAAATGCCCAGCGCCAAAGTTTGATCAATCGCTCAATTTGGCATTGAAAATAGGTATCGATCCGAAGAAATCTGATCAGCAAGTCCGCGGAACGGTTTCTCTACCTCATGGTACAGGTAAAAAAGTGACTTTAGTGGTTATTGCAAAAGGGGATAAGGCAAAAGAGGCTTTAGAAGCTGGCGCAGACCATGTTGGCGCTGATGATCTGTTGGAGAAAATCAAAGGTGGCTGGACAGACTTCAGCGCACTGATTTGTACTCCTGACATGATGCGGGAACTGGGTAAACTTGGTAAAGTATTAGGTCCTCGTGGTTTAATGCCAACACCAAAGGCAGGAACCGTGACTACAGATGTCGCAAAAGCTGTAAAAGAAGTTAAAGCCGGTAAAATCGAATATAAAGTTGATAAAACGGGCAATGTCAACAACGCTGTTGGCAAAATTTCTTTCAAACCAGAAAACTTAGTTGAGAATATGAACGTCCTACTGAATGCGATATCCAAATCGAAGCCAGCGAGCTCGAAAGGTGCGTTTTTTAGAAGTATGTATCTATCTTCGACCATGGGACCCGGTTTAAAAATCGATATCCAATCCATTGCATTGACATAAGGGGATTCCAATGAGAAAAGAAAAACCACTCCTTTTGCGAGAAATTCAGGAGAAGATTGATGGC
>CAYWDE010000224.1:0-3455 GCA_964456885.1 uncultured bacterium
AGGTGGGTCAGTTAAAACTGGAAGTGATCCATACCCCGGGCCATTCTCCCGGAGGAGTTTGCTTCTATTTAAGGGAGCAAAAGGTTCTCATTTCTGGAGACACCTTATTTCAGGGGACGATCGGAAGATTGGATTTGCCAACAGGGGAGCCGGCCCTTATGTGGGGAAGCTTGGAGAAACTCTCAAAGCTCCCTCCTGAAACCCGCGTCATTCCGGGCCATGGGGGAGAAACATCGATCGGAAAAGAAACATGGCTTGCAAAAGCGAAACAAAAATTTTCGGAGTAATTGTATGTCTTTAGTAGGTAAAAAAGCCCCTGGATTTGAAGCGAAAGCGGTCGCTAAAAATAAAATTTTCGACTTAAATTTATCTGACTATGCGGGAAAATATGTTGTCCTCTTTTTCTATCCCCTCGACTTCACTTTCGTTTGCCCTACAGAGCTCCATGCGTTCCAAGAGAAATTAAAAGAGTTTGAAAAGCGGGATGCTCAAGTGATCGGCTGCTCAGTTGACAGTTGCTATGCGCATGCAGCTTGGCTCAATATGTCAAAAATGAAAGGGGGGATCCAAGGGGTCACCTATCCTCTCGTATCGGATATCCGTAAAACGATCTGTTACGATTACCAAGTCTTAAAAGAAGATGAGGGGATCGCCTACCGGGGCCTTTTCCTGATCGATAAAAGCGGTGTTGTGCGCCATCAGCTCGTCAACGATCTCCCCTTAGGCAGATCGGTAGATGAAGTTCTCCGCCTTCTCGATGCGCTGATTTTCCATGAACAGTATGGGGAAGTGTGCCCAGCAAACTGGCAAGCGGGTTCCAAAGCTATGAAGCCGACCGAACAGGGCCTTGCCGAGTTTTTTCAACATTAATGGGCACTAGCCTGATGATTGCGCAATCATCCAAAATGTTGCGCAATAAAGTCGAATCTCAAAGGTTTTTCCTATATTTTCTTGATATTAGCCATAGGCTGAAAATTCGGGATTGTCTATATAGAAAAATATGGGCAAATTCCGAATCGAAGCAGATAGCATGGGGAAAATTAAAGTCCCCTCCAAAGCCTACTATGGCGCTCAAACTCAACGTTCTATCGAACATTTTCGGATCGCCCGCGATGTGATGCCGAAAGAGATGATCCTCGCTTACGGAATCTTGAAGAAGGCGTGCGCCCTAGTCAATCGGGATTTAGGTAAGCTTGATAAAAAAAGGGCAGATCTCATTGTAAAAGTCGCCGATGAGGTGATCAATGGGAAACTCGATGCCCATTTCCCTTTAAGCATTTGGCAAACGGGAAGCGGCACTCAGACCAACATGAATTTCAATGAGGTGATCTCCAACCGATCGAGTGAGCTTGCTGGCAAGAAGATGGGGAGCAAAGATCCGATCCACCCGAATGATCACGTGAACATGTCCCAATCATCAAACGACACCTTCCCAACGGCCATGCACATTGCGGCTGCAATCGAAATAGGGCAGCTGATTCATCAGCTCGAGCTTCTAAAAAAGTCGCTCAAACAAAAAGAGAAAGAGTTTAAAGGGATTGTTAAAATTGGACGGACCCATTTACAAGATGCAACTCCACTCACTTTAGCGCAGGAATTTTCTGGGTATGTCTCCTTGATTGAGAGGAACATCCAAAGAAATGAACTGGCTTTGGATGGGCTTTACGATTTAGCCATTGGCGGAACAGCTGTTGGAACAGGTCTCAATGCTCCCCTCAAATTCGGAGAATTAGTTGCGAAGAAAATTGGGGAATTGACAGGTCTCCCATTCCGTTCCCACCCAAATAAGTTCGCCGCCCTCTCTTCTCATGATGAGATTGTCTTTACAAGTGGCGCCCTAAAAACAACGGCCTGCGCCTTAATGAAAATTGCGAATGACATCCGTTGGATGGGCTCTGGCCCCAGATGTGGACTCAACGAATTGATCTTACCAGAAAACGAGCCGGGCTCTTCAATTATGCCTGGGAAAGTGAATCCGACACAGTGCGAAGCGTTAACGATGGCAGCTGTTCAAGTGATGGGAAATGATGCGGCTATCGGATTTGCCGGCTCTCAAGGAAACTTTGAGCTTAATGTCTATAAACCGATTATGATTTTTGATCTCATCCATTCGATCATCCTTCTGAAAGATTCGGTGCGAAGCTTTGACACCTATTGCATCAAAGGGCTCAAAGCGCATCGGAAAAAAATTGGGGAATATGTGGAGCATTCGCTCATGCTCGTCACTGCTTTAACCCCCGTTCTCGGTTATGACAAATGTGCAAAAATTGCTCATCTCGCCCACTCAGAGCATCTCTCGTTGCGCGAAGCAACAATCAAGCTACGGTATTTAACCGGCAAAGAGTTCGATCAAATCGTCATCCCAGAAAAAATGGTCTAATATTTGGAATAGAGCTACTTATCTAGCTCTAGTGCTCTGTATTATCATCTCTACTTATTTCCAGAATTTAAGCCGAGAGAACCAACTCGAAGAGGGGCGGTTTAATTGATAGAAGTAATCTTTGTCTTTAAAAAGGGAGTCAAGGAATGGGTCGGGATAGATGTACATACTGCCGAATGTTTGAGTAAAACCTGAGTGGAGAAAAGGGCAACTATCGCAGTAACATGCTACGTCAGAGGAATAGGGGTCATGTTTAGCTGTTTGGTGGTGTCCTCTCAGTGAGTTAGGAACCAATTTCCAGCCCCTATTGATTCCAGTCTCTTCATTTGCATACTGTTTATAAATAAATAAAATGCCCGTTTCTTCAGGCTTTTTTTTGTGGTGTACCAGGAAGGCTAAGGCGGCTCTATTGCATTTTTCTTTCGCAATCATCACTCTATTGTTCCCCATCTCTGCTGGCAAAATATCGTATGAGGTGATCTCCCGTTCCCCTAAATCTAGGGCTGGCAGATCCTTTAGGGAATAGCCATATTTTGCTAACCCTTCTTCAAAAGGTTTTAATTGCTCTCGAAGTTTTTCTATTTGATCTTTTGGCTCTGTTTCAATAATAACTAATTCGCTCTCTTGTACAGTAAGAGAGGTAATCGATAAGGCTGACATAATTCCTCCATTCGGGACAAACAATATAATTTCAGAGTGCATTAAATTGAAATTAAAAAGAGCTTTGAGAAGAGGTAAGGAAATCGTAGAGATCTTTCTGGTTGGTGATCAGAAAGCTTTTGTGAAGATGACAAATTCCTTCAGAAGCATTGAGAATTTCTGGATCACCTACGCCTGGTAGGCATAAAGCGTCTACTTTTTTCACTTTTTCTCGGTCGCTTAAGAACTTTAAACCGTTCAGGTAGTCGAGACGGCTAAACCCCTCTTCAGCTACGCGGAAGAAGATGATTTCCCGATTGTAGAGGATCGATTGGACCGCAAAAAAAAGCCCTTCGCTCTCTTGGGGGGGATTCCCTAAAAGATCGACTAGTTGAGGTAATTGGGAAAGGATGTGGGGAATTTTAAAAGCCCCTTT
>CAYWDE010000225.1:0-624 GCA_964456885.1 uncultured bacterium
AGTTTACGAAAAAATAAATTTGACCTTTAACATCAAATTAAATATATTTTTCTCTCTTAATCAAAGAGAGGTTTTTATGGCGCACCAAATCCCCCCAGTAAACGTTCAACAATTTCCTTGTCTAGATGATTACAAAGTCCCCCCCTCCTCCCATCCAAAGGCTGCGGCTGGAGATCACCCCTTAACCCCTGGCAGAGTCACCTCTATTACAGCAGAAGACGATGGGTGGGAACTACTCCCTCTTGATTCAGCTGCTAAAGTGGTGATCAGAGGCGACCAGGGATCAACCCCCCTGCCCAAACCTGCAAACTTTCAAAATTCGCCTTTACATCCGAATCAGGAGCCCCTCTCTTCCCGCACCTCATGGGAACAAGACATAGAGCGAGATGAGCAATTGTCCCCTTTTGCTAAAAAAAACCCCGATCTGACAGAGTGCTATTTTAATTACTGTACTTCGATTACTGATGAAGGGCTAAAAGCGTTTACAGAATCGTGCAGAAAGGTACAAAAAGCAGGTCTATCCCACTTTAAATTAGGGGAATGGATGAAAACAGAGGAGGGAGTTATCCATTTCCTCGATCAATACCCGGGCTTACTTGCATTTGAGTTCCCTTTTAGCGCCCC
>CAYWDE010000225.1:634-3435 GCA_964456885.1 uncultured bacterium
CTCGTTACAAAAGCCTCTACAAAGTGTCCAAATTTGCAAAGCGTCAAATTTCAATTTGCTCAAATTACAAGCGAAGGATTGAAATCTTTTCTTGACAATCACCCAAATATAACCGAATTAGATCTCTACGGATCTACTGCGAGCACAGATGAATCTGTAGCTTATATAATGCAAAATTGTAAAAAATTGACAAAACTCCGCCTCTCTGGAAATGGGATCACAGATAAGGCCCTGAGAGAGATGGCGGCTCACGGCTCCAATTTAAAAGTAGTTAAACTTACCGAATGTCAGGAAATAACAAATTCTGCACTTAAAGAGCTTTTCAAAAACTGCCCCAAACTAGTTAAGCTGTCGATCCAAGAATGCAGCTCAATTTTCCACGATAGAGCCGCTCTCAAAAAACAGGAAGACAAAGGGGTTTCAAACGAGGTGGTAGAAACTCTGGCGGCAAATTGTCCAGACTTAGAGGAAGTCTATATAGAACCTAGCGGTATCGCAAAAGGGGGGCTAATAGCTCTTGCTCAAAAATGCCCGAATCTCCGCGACGCTGGATTCGACCGGTGCCGAGACCTTTCAACCGCTGACCTAGAACAATTTATTAACGAAGCGAAAAAACTAAAAGAGCTCCAAATCCCAAGTCACCTAAAAGCGACTCGAGCATCGATTCAAGAAATTGCCCAGAACTATCCCCATCTAAAAATCATATATCGTTAGAAAGTATTTGAAAATAGGGCTCGAGTCGATTTTCGCCTCTTTTGGCGGGGTTAATATGATGTGTGTATATTAACCCCAAAAAGAGGGGAAAACACGATCAGGTCCGTTGTGCAAATGGACTCTAATCTATGCTTGTAAATTATTGCCCTAAAAGTTAAATTTGGGGCCCAATAACAGATAAGATTGTATGGCTAAACTCATTTTTGAAGATAATAAGGAAGAGGCGGAATTACCCGATGATTCCCCGATTGCCGAAGCTTGCGAACAGGCTGGGATCCCATTTGCTTGTACAGAAGGGGTTTGCGGCACCTGCGTCATCGAAGTGACAGAAGGGATGGGCAATCTATCTGAATTCAATCAAGCGGAAGCCGATTTCCTCGGTGAACTAGATAAAGAGCGGCTCGCCTGCCAATGCAGGATCAAAGGTGGCTGTGTGAAAATTAAATTTTAAGAGAGAGCGATGGAAGAGCAAATCAACCGTAATATGACTATTGATGAAATTTTCAAAAAATTTCCTCATAAAAGTCCTAAACTTGCCCAAGAATTGACAAATGCTGGGCTCAACTGCGTAGGCTGCTCTGCTTCCACCTGGGAAACCTTAGAAGCGGGAATGTATGGTCATGGGATGAGCGGCGAACAGATCGACCAGCTCCTTTCTAAACTCAATCAAGTTTTGAAGGAAAAAGAAGATCCAACAACCGTCACCCTGACAGAAAAAGCGGCAAAAAAATTCAAAGAGATTTTGGATGAAGAGGGGAAATCTAACTGGGGCCTCCGTTTCGGCGAGCGGGCTGCAGGATGTAGCGGATTTGAATACTTCCTCGACTATTCTGAAAAAGCTAAACCGGGCGATCTCGTTCTAGAATCGCAAGGGATCCAGATCCACCTCCACCATAAATCGACAGACCGGCTGATGGGCTGCGTCATTGACTATGTGGATGGACTTCATGGTGCAGGATTTAAAATCACGAATCCAAACGTGAAAGCTTCCTGCGGCTGCGGAAACTCCCACGGTTATTAAGGGTCTCTTAAATATGAATAGGAGCTTTAAAGAGGCCGAGAGAGGCCTCTTTAAGCGCTTCTGATAACGTTGGGTGGGCGAAGCACGTATCTGCCAACTGATCGGCAGTCGCTTTAAGCTGAATCGCCAATGTCGCCTCTGCGATCAATTCTGAAGCACTCTCCCCAATGATATGAACTCCCAAAATTCTTCGACTCTTCTCTTCGGCTAATATTTTAACAAACCCCTCATCGCTATTCATACAGCGGGCCCGCGAATTCGCCTTGAAAGGGAATTGGGAGACTTTATATCCAATCTTACGCCCCTTCACCTCTTCTTCGGTAAGACCTACAGAAGCGACCTCTGGATGCGTATAGACCACGTTAGGGATCGCGATGTAGTTGATCGTGGGTTTATGCCCTCCGATCAATTCAGCGACAGCAATCCCCTCTTCTGACGCTTTGTGGGCCAGCATCGGACCCTCTACCAGATCGCCGATGGCAAAAATGTGGGGTTGGGCCGTTCGGAAAGAGGCGTCGATCGGAATAAAACCTTTTGGATCTTTCTGGATACCGGCAGCTTCCAACCCTAGATTGTCTGAGTAGGGTCGTCTCCCGACAGCGACCAAAACAACATCGCCGCTCAATTGACTCTCCCCAGTTGGGCCTTGCACTGTCAGATTTGTCCCTTCCGCTTTCACTACTTTGTGAGAGAGGTGGAAAACCATCCCTTGGTTCGTGAGGCTTTTTTGGAGAGCTTTAGAGAGGGCGAGATCGAAAGCGGGGCAGATCCGATCGAGGAACTCGATAAAAATCACCTCGGAGCCGAGCCGTTTGTAAACAGAGCCGAGCTCCACTCCAATCACACCGGCGCCCACCACTAACATCTTCTTAGGGACCGAACCGAGCGAGAGAGCTCCTGTCGATGAGAGGACCTTTTTCTCATCAAACGGCATAAAAGGGAGAGAGACCGGCTCTGAGCCGGTAGCCAAAATGATGTATTTGGCAGAGATCTCTTTCTCCCCGACCATAATCGTATGGGGTCCTGTAAGTTTCCCTGCCCCTTGGATCCACTCCACTTTATTTTT
>CAYWDE010000226.1:0-3406 GCA_964456885.1 uncultured bacterium
GGTCTTTGTTTTCGAAGAGGCGATGTTCCCTTTACCCGGTTTAAGAACTTTTAGGTAGATCTCGTTGGGAACTAAAGCGATGAGGTCATCGCGGGAAGAGAGGCGGTTGAAATAGGCGTTGGCCCTCTCTAAATTTTTGCAACTCTCAAGCTCTCTTTCTAGGACATGGATATTATTGGGTCTTTTCATATGAAGAGGGATCGGCATCTGTTTCCCTTTTTCTCTTGCGATAACTCCCTGAAGAAAAGCGTTTTGGAATTTTTTAACGGCGTAAGGCTCCATCTCAATTTTTTTATGGATAATCTCTACGACTTTCGTCACCATCTCTTCTTTATTGTTAGGCAAACAGAGTTCCCTCTCTTTCGGCAAACTAGGAACTTCAATGGTATGAGCCGTTGTGGTCACAAATTTTTTCAGGGTCTCTTCTAAGAAATCTTTCTTCCCTAATGCCTTGAGTACTTTGCCCCGATTTTGTTCATAAGTGCTTAAAAGAATTTTGGTCTCTTCTGAGTCAGGTTGACACTCAAAATTAGGAAGACGGTCAGTTTAGAAAGGAAGAATTCCTCATCAGCGATAGAATTAAATCCAAAAGAGGGTTTTTTTTGATATTTATTTGAAGAGGCGGCCCAAGATCTGCACAATTTTTTAGAGATGTAAGGGAACTCATCATTCTTCCCAAAGCTGTAGAGGTTCGAAATATCTTGTATCCGAGAGTGGACAATAGCGTTATGTCTCCCATGGCCAAGGAGAATTTCGATTAAAACTGGATCGTTTTGAAGCACTTGATAAAACCGATGTTTTGAAGAGATTAGTTCATTCAAGAGATTTTCAGGGGTGAGAGCGGGTCCCAAAACATATTGAAAAAGGGCGATATTTTCTCTAACTGTTTGTAAAAAGTTTTTCCGATTGATGCAGATGTAGTGGCAGCTGGTCTCTTGTTCAGAGGTGATGAGCAGATACTCTTTATTATCTTGGAAAATTTTCATATCTTCCCACAACTCTTTCCCCTTCACTAAAGCAACGGTTCGGGCATTCGGAGAAGAGAGGAATCGGAGGGTTGGAGCATCACAAATTTCTATACTCATCGGCTTATCTCCATAAAGAACATAGCCTGCAGAAGATTCGGCAAGGGCATAGAGAAAATCATTGAGTAATATTTTTTGTTTTTTTGAGAGATCTTGTGCAAACTCTTTCAATGAATCGGCTGCAGATAAAAAAGGGGAAAGAAGGAGGAGGCACGAAACGAAAATTGAGGAACGCATACATTACTCCGTTATTTAGAGACTGTTAACGGATAGAAACAGCCCCTTGAACGGACGGTAACAGATAAAAAAATATATTGTCACTGAAAATGTTTGTATCGAGTATCAGAATTTGTCTCATGAACAGAAACAATATCTTTTCGAAGAACGTATGTTTGAATATTTGGAACAAGACAGAGTTCTGTATCGTAAGGTAAAAAATTGTTGTGTTCTTCGTAAAAATCGAGGATCTTTTTAATGCCGCATCTTCGATAAATCATGGAGTGGGCCCTCATTCGAGCTCCAATTTTAGTGAATTTCTCATTTAGATGTTGGTACTCAGCAAGAAATTCGACATCGAGAAAAGGCATATCTGGGCGCCAATACATTGAGAATTGGGTGATCACGTTTTTAGATGGGTCTATGACAAGCCGATCGTAATCGGTGTAGAGGACGTCCCATTGATTGTCACCAAGAAGCGCATCTAACTCTGTAATCAATCCAGAAAGTTGATGAGGATCCTCAAGAATTACGATATCGTCTTCGAGAATCCAGATGGTGTTATACCCCGATTCATAAGCGTCTTTTAAGATAGAAAGATGGGTGAGGCTACAACCGATCGTCCCTTTTACAGTCCACCCAGAAAAAACCGATTTCCCAATGTCTAAAGAGGTGAGATAGATAAATTGTGGAGACCCATTTCCTTCTGGAGGAAAATACATAACGGGCTCATTCCCTGTGGCCATACCAAGCTCAAATTTTAAAGAGATGTCGTTAAGGACATGAACGGGAATTGTCCATCCATAAATTCCAGAAACGCGTTGAGGAAAAATACCGTACGGCAATAGCTGATTAACACAATTTTCCCAACGCTCCGTTCTTTGATCTAGATTGATTAGATAGATGTAGTCGATCTCATCTACTCCGAACCCCCCTCTTTTATCTTTGATTTTCTGGTAGTGATTTCCGATTCCCCCTTCACATTGAAAGAAAAATAGAGTCAAAACGGAGATCCAAACGAACCGCATGAGAGCCCCTTTTTTTTTTAAAAGGAGCTAATATTAATCGATGGGCCGAATAACCCTCACTAAAAAGTTGAAAAAAATTCTAACTAAGAGACAAAATGCACGGGTATTTTAGATGAAAGCCCCAATCGACTATCTCAGGTCTCTTTGCGCCCCTTTTTATTTTTACTTCTGATTGTTCTCTCCTCTTCTCCTCAGAAACTTCATCCCTATTTTCCTGTTGTTTACGCTTCCCGATGTGAACCCCGTCCGCAAGCTCCTCCCCAAGGGCCGCGGGGCGCTGATGGCCCCCCAGGAGAAGAGGGGCCGATGGGGCCGACAGGACCGAGAGGTGGAGGAGGAACCGGGGCAACAGGCTCTGCAGGAGAGCCTGGCCCTACCGGAGCGACAGGACCAAAAGGGCTCTCTAATATTGGAGGGGGAACTGGAGCAACAGGAGCCACGGGGCCAACAGGAGTCGCGGGAGGGGCTCCCACCGGATCGACAGGGCCGACAGGAGAAACAGGATTAAAAGGGGCTACAGGACCTACAGGAGAGACTGGGCCTAGAGGAGTGACTGGTGGGACTGGCGGGACTGGGCCCACTGGAGCCACCGGTCCAACAGGCCCCACAGGAAATATAGGGGCGACCGGATCTGACGGGGCAACGGGTGCCACCGGCTTTACGGGATCTACCGGAGCGACCGGGACCCAAGGCGAAGATGGCGCAACGGGGGCAATAGGACCTACAGGAGCCACGGGGCCTACAGGAGCGACAGGGGCCACAGGGGCGACGGGAGCTATCGGCCGAGATGGGGTGACCGGGTCGACAGGACCTACGGGAGCAACGGGGCCTACAGGTGCCACTGGACCTACCGGGATGAGGGGGAATACTGGAGGAACAGGGGGTACTGGAGGCTTAGGTCTGGAGGGACCTACAGGGACTACAGGAGGAATAGGGATTGCAGGTTCTACTGGCGCCATGGGACCCACGGGACCCACGGGGCCGACTGGCTCGACAGGAGGAACAGGCCCCACAGGAGCGACAGGAGCAATAGGAAGTTTTGGAGGAACAGGCCCCACTGGACAACCTGGAGCCACAGGAGCTACAGGGGCAACAGGGGCTACAGGGGCCGATAGAGGGCCGAAAGGAACTACAGGG
>CAYWDE010000227.1:0-3377 GCA_964456885.1 uncultured bacterium
CGGTCTAACCGATCTGGATCATCGGCAGAGGGCCAGTCGACCCAGGCTCCTCCCATCGTATAGTGAACACCCGGGCAAATTTTCATCGGTTTTTTACGAGGATTATCCCCTGTAAATTTTTCATAAATATCGAGAACCGATTCGAGCTTATGCTGGATCTCTGGTGGCAAATGGGTGATGTCGAGATAGACTTGGAATTTCCCATCAACGCCGAGCCCCAGCTCGCAGACGCGGAGCACTTCCCTAGAACCGATATCTCTAGGAACTAAATTGCCAAAAGCGGGATACATCTCTTCGAGAAAAAACCAGGGCTCTCCTGTTTTCCCACACGGTCTTGTAGAGCCATCGGGGAATTGGATCGTTTTAGAAGAGTTGCCAGGGACCCAAATACGCCCCCCTTCTCCCCGAACCGATTCGGAGATGAGGCGCATTTTATCTTCGCCAGGGATACAGGTGGGGTGAATTTGGATAAATTCCCCATTCGCATACTTCATACCCTGCATATAAAGTCTTCCGTTAGCAGCCCCTGTGCAGAAGGTGGAGTTGGTCGATTTTTTATAGATAAGCCCAATCCCTCCAGTTGCGATCACAACGGCGTCCGCTTTTAAGACGTGGAGTTTTAAATTGAAGAGATCGTGCATGACGATCCCACGCGCTTTCCCCTCTTGATCTTGGATCAGCCTTAAAAATTCGTGGTTCTCAAATTTCTCCACCAACCCTTTTGCTTCATAGCGTCTCACCTGCTCATCTAAAGAGTAGAGGAGCTGCTGTCCTGTCGAAGCGCCGCAAAAAGCGGTCCGGTGGTAAAGGGTCCCTCCAAATCTCCGGAAATCGACATGCCCTTCCGGTGTCCGGTTGAACGGGCAACCGATCCGGTCCATCATCCGCAAAATCGCAGGCCCCGCTAAACACATCTCCAAAATCGGCGGCTGGCTCCCAAGAAAATCGCCCCCTTTAATGGTGTCGTACGCGTGGATGATCGGGGAGTCTTCTTCCCCTTTCAAATTGATCGCGATATTGATCCCCCCTTGCGCGCAGACAGAGTGGGATCTTCTCACTTTGGTGACAGAGATCAACTTGACGTGACACCCTTTTTCGGCAAGTTTCATTGCACAGGAAAGCCCCGCTAAGCCCCCTCCAACCACAATCACTTCTTTTTTCTTCTTTTCCATCACTTCAATTCCGGAGGTTGATCCAATAACTACCCCAAATCGAGGCGAGGCCTAAGAAAGCCAAAAGGGCTACACCTGCCCAACAGAGGGGAAGAACCGCTTTTTGGGAGCGGTAAGAGAGGAGAACTCCCCAGGTAATCAATGAGGCCCAAAAACCGTTGAATGCGTGAAAAGCGGCCGCTAAAACAAAAATCGAATAAAAAATGCACATCGCCGGACTTTTGAATGTCTCTCTCACCATCAAAAGCATCGCTTTCCCTGGAGTGGGGGCGGTAGCGATCACCTCTTCACCCGTTTTTGTCAATTTCACTCCGATCCGACCTGCTACCGCGCTGAGACCCGGGTCCTCTTTTAAAGGGACCACATAAACAATCTCATTCCCCTCGCGCACTTTTTTCGGCATCTCCACAAAACGCATCTGGATCACATGGGCAATGATCCCGAAGAGTAAAATCCAGGAGGTGCTCCTTTGCCACGCATAGGCTTTATTTCGGCTATAGGGAAGAGAGGGGGAGCTCCCGTCTGAAGAGGGGCAATTGTATTTGCTGCTCAAGGCCCGTTTAACGCCCCAAACTCCGTGAACCAGTAACGGGATCCCAATTAAAGAGATCTCAATCACCTGCAAATAGGGGAGGCTTTCGAGAAGATTGACCATCCGGATAAATCCGATCCCATCATCGCCGAGCCAAAGAGCTGCTTGAGAGTTCACAACTAAATGGAGGATTAAGTAGATCACCAGTCCAAGCCCCATCAGTGAGTGGACTCTGCGCCAAATAAAGGTGCTCGAAATATTTTCCGTGCGGGCCGCCATAGATTCTCCGGTTCAAGAATTTTGTACCCGCTATAGAAAAATTTTACAAGAATTAACTTTTCTTAAAGAGCGCTAGCCTAAGAAATCCTTCGTTAATTTTTCATACAGGCTAACTCCTGTATGAATAGCTCCAGCAAACCCAGCAACTCCTGAAGCAGCAGAACAAAAATAGCAATTTTTCAAAGAGGTTTCTGCTGTTAATTTCCTTAAAGGCTGAAAATTTCTAGGGGTTAAATTAACTCCATATGAACCTCCATTTGGAGCCCACACAAAACGTTCACAAGAAGTGGGAGAACCGATCATCTTTAAGGCGAGATGTTGTCGAATATTAGGGACATAATGTTTCTCTACTACGTCGAGGATCTGATCGAGAACCTCTTGCTTCCTTTTATAATAAGAGCGCTGATCGCGCAACTTAAGTTCTTCCCAGTATTTATAATTCGCCACCGTAAGTATTTCCAATTTGAGGCAGTCATCCTTCAAACAATGGGTCTTATCTTCCGAAAAATAGGAGGGGCAATTAATTACAAAATAAGGATTGGAGTAATCATTTTTGTAATACATAGAATCGATCGTTTCGTTTAGATCTTCAGGGCAATGCCATATATTCCAATTGCCAAAACCATGTTCTCTTAGGTTAACCCCTTTAACAATTCCATAGAGGACAAAACTTGACCAGGAATAGTCGTAATCGAGAGCTCGCTTGACTTTAGATGAAAATTTTTCCAATCCGATCATCTTAGCTGCTTGTTGAGGATCAAAATTGCAAACGACTGTTTTCCCATAATGGGCTTTTAAAGGTCCATAAGGGATCCCAGTTTTCGGGTTTACACTCTGCGTATAAACGCCTCGAACAGTCTTTTTCTCCATAATAAAAGAGACCACTTTCTCATTCGGGAAAAGAGCCCCTTTGTTTGCTTCGATCGTCTTTACAAGCGAATGGATCACATGTGCAAAATGTTTTTTAGGGTAATAAGCCCCTTCAGAATAGCCGTTAAAAAGGAGTGCAAACGCAAAGAAAGAGAGATCTTTTGGAGGGAGCATATAATTAACCATTTGCCCTGCTAGTAAAGTCTGCAAAATTTTTGGCAATTTACACTGATCAAAAACCTCTTGCAGAGTGTAAGAATGGTATTTAGTCATCACAAAAAAACTCGAGATCTCTTTCAATACATTGGGGAGCTGCCTTAGATGTCGAGGAAAGTGGTCCGCCCCCTTCCGATAAGCCATCAAAATCGCTATAAACCGTCTGATCGGCTCAGAGGCTTCAGGGCAGATGGCCAATAAGTTTTGCTCAAGATTTTCTAATTTATTGGGTATCCACAACCGCTTCTCCCCACAATAGACTCGATCGTATCCCTCTTTATTTAACTGATTAAATAATACCTCTTTAT
>CAYWDE010000228.1:0-3376 GCA_964456885.1 uncultured bacterium
TATTAAAGATAAAGTAGGTGATACTACTTGGGCAGGGGGATTTACAGCTACCACGAGAGATATGGCAAGGATTGGCCAAATGATCTTAAACAAAGGGAAAGTAGGCGATAAACAACTTATCTCACCCAAAACATTTGAATTTATTTGCGCCCGTGATAGACGCCCACACTTTGCTGCTAGTGGACTGGAAAAAACAGATCCAGCAAAGAAAGGATGGTCTTATATCAATCAATTTTGGTGGACTCATAATAAAAATGGTGCTTTTAGCGCTCAGGGAATTCATGGACAAAATATTTATATAGATCCTGAAGCAAAGATAATTATAGCGAAAAACTCTTCCCATACAGAAGCCGAGGGAGAATGGCTGGAATATGATTTTTTTGTAGCTGCCGAGGCTATAACCGACTATTTAATTAAAGAAGGGATGAAATCCAAACTGTGAAGAAATCAAGCTACTTATCTTAGAAAGGTCTTAAACCTGAAATTTTTGGTATTTTTACCTTAGCAAAACTCAATCTGATTTAATTTTCTTACCATGCAATTTTTAATAAACTTTGACGTAGTCAAACTCTTTACTTTATTGTTTGACAGCCCCTAACATAGCAAAGAGGTGACATTTATGGATGTATTGAAAATCACAGGCGGCAAACCGCTCACAGGACAAATCAAAGCAGCTGGTGCGAAAAACGCGATGACTAAATTGTTGGTCGCATCGCTCCTCTCTGATAAAAAATGTACATTCTATAATGTCCCAAACATCGGAGATGTCGAAATCACTGTCAATCTCTGTAGAGAGATCGGCTCAGAGATCAAATGGGATAAACAAGCAAACACGCTCGAAATTTTTACCCCCGAATTAAAAAGCTCTTACGTGCCGCAACGCTATTCAGGATCGAATCGGATTCCTATCTTAATGATTGGTGCTCTTCTCGGGAGAACTGACCAAGATATCATTGTTCCAACGATTGGTGGAGATTTAATCGGTTCACGCCCTGTAGATCTACACATCCATGCTCTACATAAATTGGGAGCCCGGATTGAATACCGAGAAATGAAAAAAGAGGGGGCCTATTTTGCCCAAGCGCATCAGGGGTTGAAAGGGGCAATCATCCATTTAAATTATCCATCTGTCGGCGCTACAGAAAATACCATTCTAGCAGCTGTCCGCGCAAAAGGGACAACTCTCATTAAAAACGCAGCGATCGAACCTGAGATCATCGATCTCATCTTATTCTTGCAAAAACTGGGCGCCAATATCATGGTCGACGTCGATCGGACGATCTGTATCCAAGGGGCTCAAAATTTTCAAGAGGTAGAGCATACGGTGTTAACCGACAGGAATGAGGTGGCCTCTTATGCAGTTGCTGCGATCAGCACCAAAGGACGCGTCTTCATTGAAGGGGCAGAACATTTCCATATGATCGCCTTTCTTAACAAGCTGCGCGAAATCGGGGGTGGATTTCAAGTTCGGAAGAACGGGATCGAATTTTTTTACGAAGGGCCTTTAAAAGGGGGGCTCCATCTTGAAACAGACGTCCATCCAGGATTTATGACCGATTGGCAACAACCCTTTGTTGTCCTATTGACCCAAGTCCATGGCGTCTCTGTCATCCATGAGACTGTTTATGAAAATCGGTTTGGCTATACCCGTACCCTCAAAGAGATGGGAGCAGATATAGAGCTTTTCACTCAATGCCTCGGAGGGAAAAATTGCCGTTTTGCCTCTAGTGATCATCACCATAGCATCGTAGTCAAAGGGCCCACTCCTTTAAGAGCCAAAGAGATCTCAATTCCCGATTTACGGGCCGGTTTTGCCTACGTGATGGCAGCTCTCCTCTCCACCGAGACAAGCACTATCACAAATGTCGACTATCTCGACCGGGGTTACGAGGGGTTAGTAGATAAACTCACCTCTCTTGGCGCAGATATCACTCGAGAATCTATCTCAAAAAAAGGGGAATCTCGGCTAGCCAAACAAAGCGTCTGAATCCATTGACAACTCTTCAGGGGAACAAGTAAACTGTTCCCCTTATGACCATCCCGTTATGGCGGCAAATCCAAAAAAATAATTTTACCCGGATTCCCCCCCTCCTCGATTTTCTCGAACTTTCTGAAGATTTGCGAAAAAAAATCGCCGCACGCCCCCATTTTGTCTTGAACCTTCCAATGCGCCTCGCTGCAAAGATTGAGAAAAACAGATTAGATGATCCACTATTACGTCAATTTGTCCCTTTAGAAGAGGAACTCCTCCCCACACCTGGTTTTGTCTCCGATCCGGTAGAGGATAAGAACTTTCAGAAAACAAAAAAGCTCCTTCACAAATATGAAGGGAGAGCCCTTCTCCTATCGACAAGTGCTTGCGCAATGCACTGCAGATACTGTTTCCGTCAAAATTTCCCTTACGAAGTGGAGGAAAAGAATTTTGATAGAGAGATCGACTACCTTAAAAAGGATCCGACGATCTCAGAAATTATTTTAAGCGGAGGGGATCCCCTCTCCTTAAAAGATGAGACTCTCACCCACCTATTTTCCTCTCTCAATTCAATAGAACATTTGAAACGGATCCGCTTTCACACCCGTTTTCCGATCGGGATTCCGGAGCGGATCGACAACTCTTTCCTTAAACTCCTCGCCTCTTCCCCCAAACAGATTTTTTTCATTGTCCACGTGAACCATCCAAGAGAACTAGATCCAGAGGTGATTGCAGCCCTTAAGAAAATTGGGAACCTCGGCATCCCCGTGCTGAACCAATCGACCCTTTTAAAGGGGGTCAATGACGATGAGAGGACCTTGCTTGCCCTATCGGAAGCCCTTCTAAATGGGGGTGTTATCCCATATTACCTCCACGCCCTTGATCCAGTAACTGGAGCGGCCCATTTCGCTGTTTCCGAAGAAAGAGGCCCCCAATTAATCCGCTATGTTCAGGCCAACCTATCAGGGTTTGGTGTCCCTAGACTGGCCCGAGAAGAGCCAGGAAAGACAAGTAAAACGTTCATAACATATTGATATCAAAACGTTAATATTAATAAGAAAAATTCGATTTATAACAAGCAATCATTTTGATATAATATTAGGCAATTAGCAGTCCACCCACTGTTAATTTCAAAATAACCCTAATCACCTTTTTATTATTTTGGCGCCTCTTCACCCGGAGGCGTTTTTTTTGACCTTTTCAAAAGCCGATTTTAGCTAAATTTATCCAAATAAAATTTTGACTTAATACAATGCTCTGATTTTTTTATCTTATGGAAGATCATAAGTTCCAGTTTTCATCCAGCCTCCATAATAGAGTCAAGAAGCCGCTTTTACTTGCTTGTTTCAATTTTAATCTTTTCCCACGCCTCTTTCGGCACACCGAAATCTTCCCATGCGCATT
>CAYWDE010000229.1:0-3372 GCA_964456885.1 uncultured bacterium
GGTGGAGATTGGCAATCATCCATTAGGTAAAATTTAGGGCAATCGTTCTATCCCCTTCTCCGAGGCGATTCCAGAACACTTTACTTTATTGTTTCAGAGTACCTAAGATAGTGGGAACATGGAAAAGTTCCCACTCCAAATCTGCCCTTCGATTCTATCTGGGGATTTCGGCAAACTCGCTGAAGAAGCGAAGAGGCTCGAATCAGCCGGCGCCGATGCGATCCACGTCGATATTATGGATGGACATTTCGTCCCCAATTTAACCTTTGGTCCTCGCGCTTTATTGGCTCTCCGGAAGGCGACAAAGCTCTTTCTCGATGTCCATATCATGATCTACAACCCGTATGATTATATTGAGACATTGATCCAGTCGGGGGCCGATCGGATCACTTTCCATTTTGAGGCGACAGAAGATGTTGAAGATACGATCGAATTTATCCGGAGATGTGGGAAAAAAGCGGGGCTCGCTTTCCGTCCAGAAACCTCTTTTGCGATGATCCCCAAGTATGTGGAGATGTGCGATCTTATTTTGCTCATGACAGTGAGTCCCGGTTTTGGGGGGCAAAAATTCATGCCCGATGTGGTTGAGAAGATCGAGATGACTCGCGAATACTGCGACAAGCATGGCATTCGGCAGGGGGGGATCATTAAGCCTGGGATTTCGTTACCTCCGTTCGATATTCAGGTCGATGGTGGGATCAATCTTGAGACAGGAAAAACTTGCGTCGAAGCGGGAGCCAATGTTTTGGTGAGTGGAGATTTCCTCTTTAGTCAGCCCGATATGAAAAAAGCGATTGAGAATTTGCGGAATTGTGTGAAATGAACCGTGCCTCTGTGAAAAAAGTGGTTGTAATCGGAGGGGGGACAGGTAATTTCGTCGTTTTAAAGGGGCTCAAAAAATATCCACTTGACCTAACAGCGATCGTCTCGATGGCCGATGATGGGGGAAGTACCGGAATCTTGCGCGATGAATTGGGGGTTTTGCCCCCTGGAGATGTGCGTCAGTGTCTCGTCGCTCTATCCAATTCGAGCCGCCTAATGCGCTCTTTAATGAATTACCGGTTTGAGAATGGGGGTCTAGGGGGGCACTCTTTCGGCAATCTCCTCCTTTCCGCTTTAGAGAAAGTGACCGGAAGTTTTGAAAAAGCGGTCGAAGAGGCGGGGAAAATCCTCTATATCAAAGGGAAAGTGATCCCTGTCACAACCAACCAAGTTCGATTGAAGATGGTCCTCAACAACCGGAAGGTTTTGGAAGGGGAGAAAGATATCTACCTTTCCCAGGAGATCGATCAGGGGTATAAGTCGATCTATCTCGAACCTTTCCCTAAAGTGAACCCAAGGGTGATCGAAGAGATCCGGAATGCCGATCTCATAGTCGTCGGACCTGGTGGGCTCCACACATCTCTCATCCCCAATTTACTAGTCGAAGGGGTTTGTGAAGCGATCAGTCAAAGCGATGCGAAAAAAGTCTATGTGGTCAACTTGATGAATCGGAAAGGGCAAACGACCCAATTTAAAACCTCCCACTATCTAGGGGAGCTCGTTCGCTATTTAGGCCATGATATTTTTGACCACATTTTGATCAATAATCAGATGCCCGCCAAAGAGTTGATCGACGTCTATGCTGAAGAGGGGGATCTGGTCGAGAATAACCTTGAAGATGACCGGCTCATTTTTGCCGATCTCCTCGGTAGACTCGCCGAGGGGCCGAAGCGGGATCTTATGAAACGGAATTTAATCCGGCACGATTCAAAAAAATTAGCGCAGGAGTTGATGAAAATTGTTGATCATCTTTGATCTCGATGACACGCTCATCGACACCTCTGGCGCCGTAACCCCTTTCAAGTTGAGAGAATGTTTGAAAAGGTTTGTCTCAGAGGGGCTCCCCATCTCCGATTTTGAAAAAGCTTACCAAGAGCTTTTAGCGATCAACGCAAAGTCGTACCGATCGAAAGATGCCCTTGTCCAGTTTTTAAAGAATATGGGAGGGGACCCCCATCTGGTTCATGGGGCGTTGGAGGAGATGAGCAAGCCTCTGCCAGCCGATTTTGTTATCCCGACGACCCCCCATGCTAAGGAAATATTGAAAACGTTTGCCCAATCCCACACTTTGGCTCTAGTCACAGGCGGGCACCCCCCCTTTCAGATGGAAAAATTGAAAAAAGCTGGTATAGATCAGGCATTTTTTAGTAACATAGCTATCCCGGAAGATTCTGTTAAGAAACCTTTTTATCAGGGGTTAATCCAGAAGTTTTCCTTCTCGCCCCAAGAAGTGTTGGTGTGCGGAGACCGGATTGCAATGGACCTTCTTCCCGCTTTTGAGCTGGGAATTACGACAGTCCATATGCGTTGGGGGCGGGGACAGGTGGGTGAGACGGAACAGTGGATTCATCACGCCATTTCCGACTTAAGCGAATTAAAACGGATTATTAAAACATGACTACAGCTAATCAGATCACACCTGGAATGACGCTCAATATCGATGGTAAAATTTTCCGCGTCGAATCTAGCGTAAAAGTGACCGTTGCTAAGGGGACTCCGTTTGTAAAAACGAAACTCCGCAATATGATCACAGATGAGACCATTGAGAAAAACTTCAAGCTGGAGCAAACAGTTCAAGAAGTCTCTCTTTTGGAGAGAAATTTAGAGTTTCTATACCCAGAAGGGGCCGAATATCTGTTCCTCGATATTGGCAATCTCGAACAAGTGCAAGTTCCCTCCTCTATCCTCTCTGAAAAAGTACACTACCTCAAAGAGGGGATCCAAGTGAAGGCGATGTTCTATGGGGAGACTATTTTTGCTATTGAACTGCCCCAATTTTTGGAGATCATGGTCGTTAAGACAGAGGCGGTCGATTCACCTGACCGTTCGACGAAAAAAGCGGTCCTTGAAACGGGAGCTAAACTTGAAGTTCCCCTATTCATTGAGAGCGGCGACGTGATCAAAGTCGATACACAGACAAACGATTACATACAGCGGGTTTAATCCATGGATATTGACCAAATTAAGGATCTGATCACCCATTTAGAGGCGAGCAAGCTGAGAAAACTCGTTTTTAAAAAAGGGGATTTTGAACTCCAACTCGAAAAAGATTCCGCCTATGCTCCTCCGCAAAGAGTGAGATCTATTCCTGCTGAAATGGAATCTGCTTTTCAGTCTGAAGCTCCGATGAAAGGGGAGCGGGGTGGGACTGTCCGTTCAGACGCTCCAGGCCTCCATGTCACATCTCCGATGGTGGGAACTTACTATTCTTCTCCAGCTCCCGATCAGCCCTCTTTCGTGAAAGTGGGGGATAAAGTGACCGAAAATACTGTTGTTTGTATCATCGAAGCGATGAAAGTGATGAATGAGATTGAAAGTCCGCTCCGGGGG
>CAYWDE010000230.1:0-3354 GCA_964456885.1 uncultured bacterium
GGAATACCCTCTCACAGCTTTTTATCGAAAAACGGTGTGGGTTTGGCATGAAAGTCGCCTATGAACCTATGCCTGATCATATGAGAGGGCGTGAAATCACCGTCTACCTTTTTCAGTATCATCCAACTTATGACGGGAATGGTTTTTTTACAGAGGCGGATGAACAACCTGCAAGCTTCTGGGAAGATTTCATCCGACTTGCAGAAGATCGGTTGGATCAAAGAGGTGTCAAATCGAATGGGTTGGCAGTGGGAGATAGGGCCCTTGGCGTATATGCGAGCTTACGGAATGAGTCTTTTACCCCTTTTCGTAAGGGGTGGGTCGTTCCACCTAGGGGGCTTAGCGGTTTAGATTGGAGCTTTAGTCCCGAAGGGCAATGGGTTTATCCTCCCAATGAAGCGGGGTATAATGGGGCTCAACACAAGGATCCTCTTTTAAAGACCACATGTGCCATTTTATAATTCATTAGCCCATTTTAACCGATTGAGCTTTGATGTTGGTGATCGCTGTCTCTAAATTGATTTCACTTTCACTTTTTTGCGCAATGGTCTCTTTCGCATTGAGGGTGATTTTTCCAGCATTCACATTAAACTCTTTGCAGGTGACCGTAATCGAATCGGGTTTTTGTACATAGGTGCTGGTGTCGCCGCTGTTTTTGCAGGTGGTGGTGATCTGTTTCCCATCAAAGACAATCTGCTGGGTCATTTGCCCCTCTTTGTCTTCAAGAGAGAGGGTAAGGCCTTGATCTTTATTGAGGAGGATGGTGAGTGTTTTTTTATTTTCCTCATCGACCGTGATCAGTAGGTCTTTGTCTTTGATTTGAATGGTTTGGACTTGCGTTTCCGATGTGGCTTGCTCAATCGTGATAACCGAATTTTTCCCCTCTTCAAACTCATGTTTGATGATCGCATATTTATCTTTTCCATTGGAGGAGAGGACAATCTGGTTCCCCTGCACGCCCGAGGGGAGGCGGGCCAAAGGCTGCCAGTCGATCACCCGTTGGATTTTCGCTGTATGGAAGTACATAGAGAGGAGGACCCGTTCCCCTTTGCAATAGGGGAAGTAATATTGGCCCGACATAAAATCGGGGGTGAAGGGGACCGCGACATTTTTATTCTTAGCTAAGGGGACAGCGACTAAATATTGCCCTTGCGGGGCGTGTTTGTTTTCAGAAATTTTATAGGTCGACTGCTCTTTATCCCCCATATCGCTCGAAATTTTCCCCTGGATGGTGAAGGGGTAGACGGGTGGTTTAAAGAAAGGCCTCTCAACGTAGGTCTCTTCTTTTAATTCTAAGATGTTTTTGATGTAGAGGCGGTAGGTCTGTTTTGTTTTTTCCAGCTTCTCCGCAACCCCAATCTTATCCGCCTCAAAAAAGAGGACCCGAGATCTAAAGGTCTTCCCCTGAAAGAATGAATCGCCGCTCCATGTGTCTACGGGAGTGCTCATAAAGAAGGTTACGTAAGAACCGGGGAGGAGTTTATCGATATGGAAGTCAGATTCGAGCTGAACCACTTCCAGCTCAATTTCTGGATGTTGTGGATCTGTGACCGAATGGACCGGCTCATGTGCATGTTCTGGGAAAACCCGATAATTGGTCGGTTCCACAACATCCCTGCGGACCGATGGGTAGGCTGTTTGCTGCTCTTTATTTTCGCTATCCAAGCTGTCGGAGGAGTGTTGGAGAGTTTGGATATTATAGCGGGGAGGGGGTTCAAAGATCCCTGTGGGTGGAGTGACACAATAATCTTTAATCGCGTAGGGTAGCCCTGCGAGGGGCGGTTTTTCTCCTAAAATGGAATAGGTGTTTTTTTTGTAGTCGTAACTCCAGATCCCCCCTTCGTGATAGAGATACCATTGGAAAAAGGAGTAGAAATTGTCTTGTTCTTGAAGTGGGAGCGTTGCATTTGAAGCGAGAGAAAAAGCGATGATCGGATGTTCTTGATCGAGCGGCTTAAAGTTGTATTTTATCGAGATTTCTGGATTTTTATGCGCCTCTAAGACATCTTTCATCGTCTCGTCGACATAGACGTTGATGGGGCGGTGCTCACTCCAAGTTGCCTGAGCATTATCGCAGATGGTGATCTCGTAGTGCCGAGAGGCGTAAGAGTTCACTTTATCTTTTGTGTCGACCCTTTTGAAAGATTTCCTCAGCACAATCCCTTTGATTTCCACTAAAGGGATCCCTTCGAGGAAGCTCTCCTCTGTCGATTGGAAAGTGAGGGTTACTTTTGTCTCTTTTTTTGAATTGTAAAGAGCTACGAGAGAATCGTCATCGACTCCGCTGAAATGGAGGTTCCCAATAAAACCATAAGTGTGGAGCTCTAGGCTCACTTTTTCAATATTTCCAGAGGAGAGTTCCACCTCTTTCCCATCGCTTTCTAGTTTTAAGAGCAACGACAAAGGCTTGTCGAAAAAAACATCGAGGGCACTGCTTGCGTAGGTCATATTTTTTCCTCAATTTTAAATTGCCGTTGTTGGTGCTGAAAAGCTAACTGAAAAGAGTAGGGTTTTTTTTGAATATTGCACTCGATCATAAAAGCTAAAGAGAGGGCATCCCTACTAGGCATCGATTTGATGTTAGTGATCGCAATTCTGGTCTCATATTTTTTCAAACAGGTGGAAATATCGTGAATGATCTGTTTCGATATTTCGTTGTTCGAACTCAAGTAAATATAGACGTTCATCCCCAAATCTTTTTGATAAGCACCAAAAGAGATTTTGGTGTTCAGTAGATCGCAAACCGATTCAAAAATGTCCTCAGAAAGAGTTTTTTGGAGCCCCTGCTTCCTAAATTTATTGAAAAAACTCATCTCTATCTCCAATACAAGTAGGCTTGAACACCTTCATTTAGGTCTTGTTTAGAAAAGGCGAGGCGACCCTCAGTGATCGCGTAGTTCCACTCCAAGTCTTTTTCAATCCGATAGACGACAGCGTATTTTGAAAAATTGTTATTGAAGGGGGCTGTATCTAGCTGCAGTAGGGGAATCCCTGATAGGGCAAACCGATAGATGTTATTCAATCTAGAGTAGCTAGCTAATTTCAACCCATCTAGTCTAAGCCGCGCTTTAGAGTCAACGGGTTGAATAATGAAGAAGAGTTCATGGAATGCGTCGAGCTCTTTAGGCAACCGCTCTGAAACATAGCAGTTATCCCTTTTCTCAAATTGGACAGAGGCGAGTCTTTCCGATTTTGGTTTAAGATATTGGAGAAGGAACTCAATCAATTTTGAAAATAGGGGAGAAATCTTCTCATGTTGGTAAGGGGTGATACTGATATCTGCATGCTCTACATAAATAAAAGCGAGGATATCTAGAAATTGGGAGATCTGTTCATACAGATAGAAAGGGTGAG
>CAYWDE010000231.1:0-3336 GCA_964456885.1 uncultured bacterium
CAAGTTCTGCCACCACGACATTGACCCGAGTGGGGTGGAGCCCCGTTGTCTGTTTAATCATCGCCAAAGTAGGAGAGTCGGTGAGAGCTAGGACTTGATCGAAGTCTTCTTGATTGGGGACGGCAGAATGGATGAAGTATTCTTGCACATACCGATCTTGAGGATCATAAAGGAGAATACCCTTAGCGGGGAGCCCATCTCGTCCCGCTCTTCCCACCTCTTGGTAGTAGGCGGTGATCGATCCGGGGATATCAAAATGGAGGACGGAGCGGATATTTGACTTGTCGATCCCCATCCCCAAAGCATTCGTTGCGACAACAATCTGAAAAGCGTCATCTAAGAAGGCTTTTTGAATCCGCCTCTTCTCTTCAGGATCAATCCCCGCATGATAAGCAATCGCATTCAGCCCCCTTTTTTGTAAAAAGCGGGCGACCATCTCCGTATTTTCTCTTGTGGCGCAATAGATGAGCCCCGTCTCATTTTTAAGGAGAGCTTCTGTGAGGAGCAATTTGGAGGCGGTTCCACGCCCTCTATGAACAGAGAGGCTTAAATTGGGTCGGTCCATACTTTCCCGGAGGATAAACCCTGGGAATTGTTCAGAGAAGAGCTGATCCCGAATATCTTTTTCAACAGGGGCCGCGGCAGTTGCGGTGAGCCCGAGGATTTTTAGCTCAGGAAATTTTGTTTCTGCGGCTCTGACCAACTGAACAATTTGCCGGTAGGCGGGACGAAAATCGTGTCCCCAGGTGGAGATACAATGGGCCTCATCGATCACGATCAGACTTAATGGGAGAGAGAGTAAAAACTCAAATCGATCGAGCTGATCGAGCTGTTCAGGGGAGACGAAGAGGATCTTCAATGCCCCGGCTAAAGCGGCCTCTTTTGTGGTGCGGTTCTCCTCTTCTGTCTGATCGCTATTGATCGAGCCGGCAGGGATCTTGAACCTTTGAGAAAGCTGGTCCATTTGATCCCTCATTAAAGCTAAAAGGGGGGAGATGACAAGGACAATGCCGGGGAGGATACAGGCGGGGAGTTGATAGAGGAGCGATTTCCCATGGCCTGTAGGTTGGATGCAGAGGAGCCGGTTCGATTCAAAGAGCTTTTCTAAAGCATGTAACTGCCCAGGGCGGAACGACTTAAAGCCAAAACGGTCAGAGAGGACTTGTTGGAAAAAGGGGCTATTCATAGATAGTGATTCTAATAGTAGCTGAGCGGGGGGACAATTTGGAAGGGAAATTGCCAGGTTCTGAATAATGGTATAATTTTAGTTATTAAGTAAATTTTTATTTTAAAAAATTAATTAAATTTACCTAAAGTATTTGTTTATTGTATAATCATTGTAAAAATAATTTAAATTGAGAGATTTCGTGGCATTCCAGCTAAACCTGTATCCCATTAATAATACACAAGAAGAGATGGATGCGCAAGCGTCCCTTTTCCCTACGAAAAAAAGGGACTTTGAGAAGACTGAAGAGAAGGTTGCGAGTATAAGCGCTGCCCGTTTTGTCCCTCATCTAGACAGGGACGGAAAGCATGTTAGAAGAAAGCTTGAGATCAATTCTCTTTCAGAAACAGATTCATTAACTTTTCGAGCAAATCTCCCGTTATCTCCACCAAAGGAAGCTCCCTCTACAGATACACTCCTGTTTGATGCAAGACCCGTTTTTACCCCCTCTACAGAGATCGGTTCTCTGGGTAAGTTACCTAAAATTAAGCGGTTTTCCAAAGAAACCCATTCTGAGTTAGCAAAAGCACGCTATGAGCAGAAAGAAACCCCACATGCTCCGATCTCTAGAAAGAATGCCCCAAAGACCCCTATTAGAGTGCATCACCATTTAAAGGCAAAGGCTGAAAAAACCCCCCTTGTCCAAAATGCGAGAGCAATTCGAAATTTGATCGCCGCTAAAATAGGAGAAAAAACAGAGACAGGGTCTATAACTCCCTTTGAATTTGAAGTAGTTCCCGGTTTAAAACTGACGATTGAGGATATCAACTGGTTGTCTAGTTCTGGAAATTTTATGGATGTTTACCGCTTTACAGTCCGTGGAATGGGTGACTATGTTTTGAAACTTTATAAATTAGATACTCTAGAAAAACAGCCTCAAAACATAGCGCTTTACACCGCAGGTCAACTCCTCTGCTATGCAAAAAACAGGCAAGATCCTTTTATGAACGACCATTTAGCGAAACATCTCAATTTTGAACCCCATTTAAAAAAAGTCAACGAGATTATGAGCGACTTTCCGGATCATGAAGTACAGATTCGAGCACTCCAAAAGTATCTTTCAGGCGAGAGCTCTGCAGGATTTCTTTTCGTCCCTTTTGTACCCGGTTCGATCCCTGCTTATAGTTCTGCAAATGACCCTCGATGGGGTGGAATTAAAGATGACCCAATTTGGAAGCAGATTAAAGGGATGTTTGAGGCATCAGACCGTCTTGAAATGAACGATTTGAGAAGGGATAATGTGGGTGTGGATGCCGAAGGGAAGGTTCTCCTTTTCGATATGGTGGAAGCATGGGAAGAAAATACATTTGCTATGAGCCTCTATGAATTAATCGCTTCCTTTACCGATAACAAAGCAACTCAAGAATGGTTGCTTCCCGAAAATTTCAGAGAAGTAGAGCAAGCTCCAATCGCTGATTCTATTGGAAGCGGAGCTACCAGCAGCAGCTCTAATTGGAATAATATTCAATCATTAGCAGGCAGTTATTGGAATGGGGTCCAATCAGTGGCAGCTGGTGTTTCAAATTCGGATAAGATTCAATCAATAGCAGCAGGCAGTTCTGTTGCGGATAATGGCAGCTCAAGTTGGAGCGATGAAGATTAAGAATAGTCGATTTTTAAGCACTTAATTTCAGGGCTGGCAGATTTTGCCGGCCCTTTCTTTTTTTAACCTTTTAGGGAAAATTAGTCGGCTTTGAGAACTTCCATGAAAGCGCTCTGAGGGATGTTGACTTTCCCGATCTCTTTCATCCGCTTTTTACCCTCTTTCTGCTTTTCCCAAAGTTTCCGTTTTCGGGTGATGTCTCCGCCATAGCATTTGGCTGTGACGTTCTTCGTGATCGCGCTAATTGTTTCTCGGCCGATGATTTTCCCACCGATGGCTGCCTGGATAGGGACTTTGAACAGCTGCTGCGGGATCACCTCTTTGAGTTTCGCGCAGATCGCTCTCCCTTTATGTTCCGCTTTCGAGCGGTGAACAAGGCAGGAGAAAGCGTCGACCGGCTCTTCATTGACGCGGATCTCCAGTTTGACGATATCGCTTTTAGCATACCCGTCTGGCTCATAGTCAAAAGAGCCGTAGCCGCGGGTGACCGATTTGAGTTTATCGTTGA
>CAYWDE010000232.1:0-3313 GCA_964456885.1 uncultured bacterium
AATCCGTTTATATACCCCCCTTACAGATATTGTATCCACTCAACCCGGGAGCCCTTCAGACAATGTATAAATACCTCCTTTTTTTTCTCCCTTTTCTCCTCTTTGCAGATCTAAAATCCCATTTAAAAAAGGCGGAAGGGAAATCTGCTGGCCACTCGATGCGCAACATCGATTTCATCTATATGATCAACCTCGATCAGAGAGAGGAAAAATGGCAAAATTCGTTGGACCAATTGACCCCTTACGGTATTTCCCCTTACCGTTTTTCTGCAGTCAATGGATGGCAGATATCATTTGAAACTCTCACTGAAGTGGGTGTCCAATTTGCCCCAGGGATGGAGGGGGATTTTTGGGCGACCACATACCGATTAAAAAAAGAGGGGGAATCCCCTATTCCAGAAAAAAAAGAGGGTCACTGTAATTGTTTTCACCCGTTTGATGGCAACTTCATTTGGGAACAAGAAGTTATAAACACCTGGGGAAAAACCTACTTTGGGCATTGCATGTCGAGAGGATCGATTGGATGTTGCCTAAGCCATTGTTCGGTTTTGCAAGATGCGTTTGATTCAGGATATGAGACCATTTGGGTGATGGAAGACGATATTCGTGTGATGCGGGATCCCCGGATCATTTCCGATTTGATCGATCGTCTCGATGAGCAAGTGGGGAAAGATCAATGGGACATCTTATTTACAGACCTTGATATCCGAGATATCAATGGAAACTATGTTCCTGCAGCCTCTTGTGCAAGAAGGCCCAACTTTAAAAGCCCAAATGATTTTGCGAAAAAAGAGATCATTAGCCCAGAATTCCGAAAGGTTGGGGCGAGATATGGGGGCCATTCGATGATTATCCGGAAAAGAGGGATCAAAAAGCTGCTCCAATTTTTCATGGCTCACCACATTTTTCTCCCTTATGATCTAGAGTATACCCTCCCCCCTTACATCCAGCTTTATACAGTTCTAGATGATGTGGTCTCCAATTTTCATACTATTACAGATTGTAGTGGCCCCAACTATTCGAAAGAGGTCCAAGAACGGTAGTAACCAACCCCTGTTCCCGCAGGGACAAATAGATCGGGATTGTATCGATCAACATCGAGCTTGGGGAACTTCTCTCTATAGATCGAAAGGGGAAACTCCACTTCGAGAGGAAAGGCGATGAAGTTGCAGCAATGGATCACCCGGATCTCATACCCCATCGACTCAAGGAAAGAGGCGACTTTTAAAAAATTAGTTTTTTGATCCGCTGCTGTGATATCGGCAAAATGGCAATTGAGCATGCATTCAAAAATCACGACCGGCTGGCTCTTAAGAAGCGTCTCTTTTGCCCCTTGTAGAACCGGATATTCGTAGTTTTCAACATCCATTTTGATTAAAGAGACATTCTCTAACTTGTAGTTATCGATAGGAACTACATCTACATAGTATCCCTGTTCCGATTCAACCGAATCGATTTTGCCCCATCGCAAGAAAGCCTTGCCAGGAGCCGCTCCTGCAGCTTTGCAGATGGGGATCACATTTTTACACTGGTTGAGTTCCAAATTGTAGAGCTGTTCACAGTGTAGTTTTCGATTTGGCTCAAAAGCGAACACCTTTCCTTGAGGCCCCACTTTTTTTGACATAGTGAGGGTATGGACTCCAATGTGAGATCCACAATCTATAGCGACCGATCCGGGCTTCGTCAATTCATCAATAATCACCCCAATATCCCCTTCGTAAGGGAGGCCCGCTTTTAGGGTCGATTTAACTGTATCCCCCTCTTCATTTGTATCATCGATATAAAAATCGTAATGAAAGTAGTACCTCTCATGATACTCCTTAGAGGGGTCTTTAGGAGGAGCTTTAAGTTCCTCCTCTCCATATAATAAAGCGGAGAGGAAGAAGAGGCTGTAAATTCTCATCATTTTTTATACCGGGGTGTATTGTTGTCAGAGAGGGCTTGGGACCGATGGGATACCAGATCCCGTTCAAAATGGAACATCTTCAAATCGGGGCAGAGCCAAAGGTCCATATCGTAAGGGAGAAAAATTCGGTAGGTCTTATAATAATCGAGAATCTTTTTAATCCCCGACCTCCGAAAAATCATCGAATAGGCGCCATACCGCATCCCTGTCCGATAAAACCCCTCCCCAATTGCATAAAAACGGCTGATGAAGGAGGTGAAAGGGGGAACGTCCACATTCGGTCTTGCAGCCAAAGCTCTGCAAGGGATATGGATCCCATCTGAGTCTTTAGTATCTGTATCGGTGAAGAAAATATCCCAATCGGGAGCCAGCTGATCGAGCCTCCTTAAAAGAGAGGGAATTTGGCGTGGATCTTCAATCGCCTCCACATCATCTTCCATCACCCAAATCGTCTCATATCCCGAATCATACGCATCCTGCAATACCGATAGATGGCTTAAAATAATTCCCACAGGTCCTCTAGCAAGCCCCCAGGTAAAATAGGAGGTCCCATTTTCCTGAATAAGCTCGGTATGCAAAACCTCTTCCCCATCCACTTCCTTATAAAACGAGCCCAAATAGGCCTCCCGCAAAGTCCCGGGGAGAAAAACAGCCCCCACTTCAGAGAGGGTCGATGTGGGAAGAGTCCACCCATTGACCGCAGAGAATCGGTAAGGGTTGATCCCATAGAGCTTTAATTCTCGAGCAGCAAGTTCAAATTTTTCGGGCCTCTCATCGAGATTGATCATATAGATGAAATCGATCCCCTCTATCCCATGATCTTCTCCCTTCCCATGGGCCGGTTTAAAGAATTTTTCTATCTGAGAAACAGGAGGAGTAGGACGCTGGAAAAAGGAGGGGGAGTAAGCTAATGTCCGAATATAGGCATCGAAGAAAGGCTTTTTCAAAAAGAGCGCATGCCCTTCGCCCCCTTCCCAATACCAGTGGGAGAGGAGAGAGAATCCGACAACCTCAAGAAAGCTTTTCATTCTATCAAAAGCCCCCTCTTTTAAGTCGGTTGAGGTGTAGATCAGCCGGGCGTTTTCAAGAATCGGGATATTTTCAGGAAGCCACTCAGAATCCCCTTCCAACCAGATGAGGTCGTAGTCTTGCTTTTTATTGAGGGCCTCAAGGGAAAAGAGGGAGGCGTGGTTGTGCCACTGCCTTGCACAAATTGAAGAGATCTCAGGATTCGCGCTCAATAATAAAATGGTCGGATTATAGGGCAAAAAGAGGGAGATGAAAAAAGGCCTTTTATCCCCATCGTAGAAAGCATAATACCCTTCAGCTTTGTATCGATTCTCTGCTGACAAAGTCCCTATAAGTAAAAGAGCTATACACAACTTTTTAAACATCTAATTCTTTCTA
>CAYWDE010000233.1:0-3306 GCA_964456885.1 uncultured bacterium
ACAGTTTTTTATATAATATGGTCCGCAATTTAGTGGGGTCCCTCATCTATATCGGCTGCGGCAATCTACCAGCCAACTCGATCCCCTCTATTTTAGCTGGAAAAGATCGTAAACAGGCGGGTGTAACCGCCCCTGCCCATGGCTTATATTTACACCAAGTCTTCTATCCGTTAAAATAGGGGCTATGATTACGAGAAACGACCCTTGCTGGTGTGGAAGTGGGCAGAAATGGAAAAAATGCCACTACCCTAAGCTCCCCGCAGGCCCTGCCCTAACAAAAGAATATTTACTCGAATATGGGATCGTTCTAAAAACTCCTGAGCAGATTCAGAAAATCAGAAAAGCGTGCCAAGTCACCGCTCAGATCCTCGATCAGCTCTGCAGGCACGCAAAAGCTGGGGTAACAACCCTAGAGCTCGATGAGTTATCGCGAAAACTCCATAAAGAGGCGGGAGCGATCCCTGCCCCTCTTGGATATGGATCTCCACCCTATCTTAAAACGATCTGCACCTCAATCAATGAGGTGATTTGCCACGGAATCCCCGATAATCGCCCTCTGCAAGAGGGGGATATCGTCAATATTGATACTTCTTCGATTGTCGACGGATTTTTTGGCGACTGCAGCCGGATGGTCGCAATCGGAAAAATTTCTGAGGAAAAAGAGCTTGTGACCAACGTCTCTCTCAAATGTCTCCACCTAGCGATTCAAGTGTGCAAGCCGGGCGCTGAAATTTGGGAGATCGGTCAAGCTATTGAAGATTACGCCCGATCGAAAGGGTGCTCGGTGGTCAACCAATTCGTCGGACACGGAATAGGGGTCGCTTTCCATGAAGCACCTGAGATCCCCCACCACTATAACGATATGAGAATTCCCCTGGTTCCCGGGATGACCTTCACCATTGAGCCGATGATCAATGCAGGGGTCCGCGATGGGGTCCTCGATCCAAAAGATGGGTGGACCGTCCGGACCAAAGATGGGAGAGCGACAGCCCAATGGGAGCACACCCTCCTGATCACCGAAACAGGCCCTGAGATCCTCACCCTCATCTAACTAAACACCAAATATTTACACTAAAATGAGTTATAGAACCTTGTTCTATAACTCATTTTTATTTATAATTATGAGTTATAGAAAGGAGCTCTATTCCTCATGCCCTGGAATTGGGAACTGCCCGAGTGGCCAAATTTTCACTATACTCCAGAACTAACCGCTCAATTGGAGAGGCAATTCCTGTTGGGGGCCGGTAGCTCTTTCGCTTATTTAAAGACGATCAAAAGAGAAGAGTATCAGGGTTTCCTAATTGAAATCTTAAGCTCAGAGGGGCTAGAAAGTTCCCGAATTGAGGGAGAAATTCTCAACCGGGAGAGTTTGCAGTCATCGATTAAACACCATTTCGGCCTCAAAGAAGAAAAAAGAGGGGGAGATAAAGAGGCTGGAATGGCCGAACTTCTTTGTAATGTTTACGAAACTTGGGAGGAACCTTTAACTCACGAGATGCTATGGAGATGGCACTCCACCCTTTTTAACAGCTCCTCGACTATTGAAGAGAAAGGGAGATACCGGACCCATAGCGAACCGATGCAAATTGTCTCCAATCGGTACGGGAATCCAAAAGTGTTCTTTGAAGCGCCCCCTTCGGCAAACGTTTTTAAAGAGATGGAAAAATTTATCCACTGGTTTAATTCCCCTTCCCCTTCAGTTCTTGGACGTGCTGCGTTCGCCCATATCTATTTCGAAAGCATCCACCCTTTTGAAGATGGGAACGGAAGAATTGGCAGGGTTTTATCGGAAAAGATTCTCTCTCAAGGAGTCGGACGTCCGATACTTATTGCTATTTCGAAACTGCTAGAGAAACGGAGAAAAGAGTATTACGGAGCCCTTGAAAAATGCAACCGGACCCTGGAAGCGGAAGAGTGGGTCGAATTTTTTAGTCGAATTATTTTAGAAGCACATGAAGAGGCGATGCTTCTCCTCTATTTCCTAGTCGAAAAATCAAAGATGCTCCACAACCTTTCCGATTCACTCAACCCCCGACAAATGAAAGCACTTTTACGCATCTTTGAAGAGGGGCCCAATGGATTTAAAGGGGGCTTAAGTGCAGAAAATTATATCGCCATCACAAAAACGACTCGAGCGACAGCAACACGCGATTTAACCGATTTGGTAGAAAAAAGGGCTCTAACAAAAACAGGCGAATTGCGCTACACTCGGTACCATCTTAATTTACCGTTCTAATTCAATAGATAATATATAGTGCACATTACACTGAAATAATTTTCTGACCACAACCAATTGATTTATATATCTCTACGTACAATAAAAATTTTTCCTTTCTTAAATTTTGTGTAAAGATTAAAATTCTTGCCGAACCTTACAAGGAGGTTTTTATGAGTGTAATTTCAGTATCTAATAACTGGCAATTCATCACTTCTGATGAAGTTCGTCAGGCATCGTTAGAACAGAACGTCTTAAAAGCAGAGATGCGGATTAAGGCGATTAATGATTGTGTAGCCACAATCTTAGCTCACCTGGCGAGTATGGCCCTATTCGGCTATTTCTATACGCCTTATTGGGCTGCAAACTATGCAGTTGGCGCAACTATTGCGTCACCTCTAGTCAAAACTCCGATTGTATATGTAACAGATGCGGTGAGTGCAAATTCGATTAGAGCTCATGCTTACCACTCTGCTGCAACAGAAGGGGTTAATGAAGAGTACTGCCCTTCCGTTATGGATATGGCAAGGAAGAAAAGGGAGTTCGATTCAAAAGAGGTGAAATCTTATAAATCAGAACCACCCCTTTTTGAGAGAGCCAAAGGGCTTATAATGTGCGCATAAACTCCAATTAAAGAGGTATTTTATGACACACATTGAAACATATTTCCCTTCAGTATCCGCACTCCAACGCTCCTCATCTACTGGGGAGGATGGTTTTGTGGTTTTGTCAGGAAAAGAGCTCCCTTCGCCTAGCGAGTTAGCATTTCAAGAGAGACGGAAGCAACAAGAAAAAACAGAGCAAGTATACAATTTTGCCCGAAAATATCTTGTCCCTTTAGGCCCAACGGTTGCCCTTAAAGTATGGGGACCGCAGGCTGCCGTCTGTGTTTATCTTGCTAGTTCAGCTGCAAATGAGGCGTATAGAAGATGTCCGTTTATATTTGCTTCAAGCATAACTGGCTAACGTTATTTCGTCCGGCTCTTTTCTAGAGCCGGTTTTTTTTATTTTCCCCAAAATAAATAGAAAAGAATACACCCACCCTTTAAAAGGGGGATATCTATGCTCATTAGATTTATTTTTGCTATCAC
>CAYWDE010000234.1:0-3296 GCA_964456885.1 uncultured bacterium
ATGGCCAGAGAAATGTTTTGCGCAAGCTAAAACACCCGCCTCCTGAAGCCCTTTTGCGTAAGCAGAGACAAAGGTGGTCACCTGTACTGGATCTTCTCCAAATGAGCGCATATGGATCACAGGATTGAGGGGGTTGTTATTCACATCAGCCACAGGGGCTAAATTGAGATGTACTCCTATAAGGCGTGCTTGACGGCCGATCTCTTTTCCTAACTGGTAGATCAAGTCTAAATTCTCCGTTGCACCTAGCGTCATATTCTGAGGGAAAGAGATCGTATCGGCAAGGCGCATCCCAAGGCCCCACTCTGCATCGATAGAGACAAGAAGGGGGATATTTGACCGGTTTTGTAAACGGTTTAAAAATTGAATCGTCGGAATAGGATGAGATTTTTCAACTATTGCGTTTCCTACATGGTATTTTTCAAGGAGGCGAACCCAATCATTGAAATGCTCCTCATCTCGAAGAGAAGAAATGGGGCCCATAAAAAGTTGCCCTATTTTCTCATCGAGGGTCATCTCAGACAGATCGGCTAGAAGGGAAAAGGGGAATAAAAACAGGGAGCAGACAGAATAAAAGAAGATATTCCCCCTTATTCTGTCCATTCCACCCCTTCTAAAAGAATTTACTAAAGAGTCGTGAAATATCGTGATAGGTGACAAAAACGAAGAATCCGATCATCAGAACCACAAAAGGGACGATCAACCTCTCCATGGTCTTTGCGCGGAGAGGGCGCCTGGTCACCATCTCAACAAGAGAAATAACTATGTGCCCGCCGTCTAGGACGGGAAGGGGGAGTAGATTGATGATGCCGAGGTTCAGGCTGATGAGAGCCATCCAGAATAGAGCCTCTTTAGGCCCCATCATCCAGCTGTGGTGGACGATCTGGATAATTCCAACCGGCCCAGAGACATATTTGGGGTTCGCAGAGCCGCTGAAGAGGCTGATCAGGGTCCGGTAGGTATCTTTCAACACCTCGACGAATTGGGCTTGCGGAGGTGGGTTATAGCGCACTTCCCGATCGACGAGAGGGACGCCGAGAACGAGTTTGGAATGGCTTTTTTCCAGGAGGTGGATCGCCTCTTCCCGTTGAACCGGATCTTGGATCGCTTCAATCTCTTTTTTCCCTTTAGCCAGCTCTTGGGCAAGCTGCACTTTTTGGGCTTCCGAAAGGGCAAAATCGGCTAACGGTTTAGGGGCGACTGGGGTGAGTAGATGGAGATCACCGGCGCTTGTAACGGGTTGAGATGAACCAATAGAGGAGACGATTTTCTTCAGATCTGCCGGTTTGAAATGGTCGAACTGTTGATCGGCCTCAGTCCAGAGAATTTTCTGAGTGATGTTTGGATCTCGATCGACGATGATGATGAGCTTCCGCTGCTGGATTTCAGAGAGGAGTTTAGAAGGGCTCTGAATCGGAGTCCCGTCAATGGCAACGATTTTGTCCCCTTCTTGGAGCGGCGTATAAAATGGGCACCGTTCACAAGGTTGGAATGCTCTGATCTGATCGTCTTGATCGATGAATTGGATCCGACTTTCAACGATGAGATCGGGGGATAAATTATAAGGGATAAAATAGAGGTCTTGGAGACGATCTTTAAGGCCCACTTCATGTTGCCAATCGTCGATCTCGCCCCTTTCAGGGGGAGTCATTTTTAGATCGGCCAGCTGAACGCGAGGCGCCTTTGTTTGGAAAACTTGAGAACCCCTCTTCACAGTTAAAAAGGAGGTTTGCTCATTGGTCAACGAACTGAGTTGTTGGTTGGAAAATACCATCTCCCCATCGACCCAGAGGAGCCGATCTTTCGGTTGGATCCCGCTTTCGAGCATAGGAGAGCCAGCAAGAAGGTTAGGCCCATTATAAATCAGATAACGGGCTGGAGACAAAACGCCTATCGTATTGAGCTTATCTCTTCCGAAAAGTTCTGGATTTTGGTAGGTCTTTAGAGAGTAACTATAGGGGGTTCTTTTTCCGGTGAGATAATCAATTTTAGACCCTTCGATCTCCATTTTGTCATCGCTCATGATCGAAGCGATCATCAGGTCCTTAAAGCCGGTAAATGCGCGCCCATCATATTTTTCGATGATGTCTCCGGGGCGGACTCCATGAGCATAAAGAGGAGAATTGACGTCTACCCAGCCGATCCGATGGGTGAATTCGGTAAACTGCTTATCTCGACCGCCTGTGCTCCAGATCACTAAAAAAACGAGAAGTGCGAATACGATATTGACAAGTGGCCCCGCAAAAGCGACCTGAATCCGATCCCAAGGTGTTTTACCGTAAAATCCGTCAGAAATTTCGAAAGGCTCTTTCGACCCCTCTTTTTGCATCCCAGCGATTTTGACATAGCCGCCAAAAGGGAGCATGCAAATTTGCCATTTCACTCCGTCCCGTTCCCAAGCGACGAGGGGAGGGCCAAATCCGATCGCAAACGCTTCGACCCGCATCCCTTTCCGACGGGCGACAAAGTAGTGGCCGAGTTCATGGATAAAGACGAGAAATCCTAATCCTAATATGGCTAAAAGAATATAGAACAAATTAATCAATGTTAAAATCAAGCAATACTCGCTTTTTCACGGGCTATTCCATCTACTTCAAGAATTGCCTCTAAGGTTAACAGATTTTGAGGAAGGTGTGAAGAGATTAATTTTTCCAGTTTTGTACTGATCTCGAGCCAAGAAATTTTCTGTTTTAGAAAACGGTCGACGAGAACTTCATTCGCCGCGTTGAGAAAACAGGGGTAGCTTTGCCCCGCTTTCATCGCCTGAATGGCTAGGTCTAAACAGCGGAATTTTTGTGTGTCTGGAGGGAAGAAAGTGAGAGTCCCATTTTTTAAGAAATCATAAGGGGGCAAAATCCCCTCTTTCCGTTCCGGATAGGTGAGCGCGTATTGGATAGGAAAAAGCATGTCTGGATCGGACATTTGCGCGATGATTGACCCATCGATAAATTCAACACAACTATGGATCCTCTGCTCTGGATGGATCACAGCTTCCACTTTGGATGGCTCTATATTAAAAAGCCACTTCGCTTCGATCATCTCAAGCCCTTTATTCATCAGAGTGGAAGAATCGATCGTCACTTTTGGGCCCATTTTGAAATTGGGATGGGACATCGCCTCTGCAAGGGTCACTTTAGAGAGCTCTGCCGTGCTTTTGTTTCTAAAAGGGCCCCCTGAAGCTGTTAAAATCAAGCGGCGGACCCGTTCTGGCCTCTCCCCTTTTAAACACTGAAAGAGGGCGCTATGCTCACTATCGACAGGGAATAGTTCAACTCCCCGCTTCTTGACGAGCTGGG
>CAYWDE010000235.1:0-3237 GCA_964456885.1 uncultured bacterium
GAGCGCTTGGAATACTTCTCATAATATCGGTGGCTCTGTCATCCCTTTGATAGTCGCTGCTTGTGCTGAATATTATGGGTGGCGTTATGCGATGTATGTCCCCGGATTGATCTGTATCTTTGCGGGCCTTTTTGTTATGAATCGGCTCCGCGACACGCCCCAATCGTTAGGATTGCCCCCGATTGAAAAATTTCGGAATGATTACCCAAATCCAGGGATCCGTAAAGAGAGGTCCAACCTTTCTACAAAAGAGCTCCTCTTTGAATATGTAATTAAAAACAAATACATTTGGGTTCTGGCAATTGCCTATTTTCTTATCTATATCATTCGGACTGCTGTTAACGATTGGAGCATGGTCTATCTGATCGAAGTGAAGCACTACACGATGAAGCAAGCAGGTATTTGCGTTTTCTGGTTTGAATGGGGTGGATTATTTGGGAGTTTAGCGGCTGGATGGGCTTCAGACATTGTGTTTAATGGGAAAAGAAATCCGATTAATGTCCTCTTCACCCTTGTGATGCTTCTCCTCATTTTAGCCTTTAGAGCGTTTAGCCACGCCTCTATTCTCGCCGATTCTATTTTCATATTCCTCTTCGGATTCTTTATCTTTGGCCCGCAAATGTTGATTGGGATGGCCGCGGCTGAACTATCGCATAAAAATGCAACAGCTACTGCTACCGGTTTTGTCGGATGCTTTGCGTATCTTGGAGCGGCAGTGGCTGGAGGGCCTTTAGGAGCGATTACGCAGAGATGGGGATGGGATGTCTACTTATTAACCCTCTTTGTTTGCGGGGCTCTTGGCGCCCTCATCATGCTTCCTCTTTGGTCTATTAAGACAAATCCGAAAGAAGCTGTCGCCACTTAAGTTGGAGCTTAGAGTATATTTTGCAAAAAAATTTTGATCGATTTTCTGGTTCTTTTGAGCCGGTTTTCGTACAAAAAAGTGGGATTAATATTAAATTTCAATATGGACCCCGCTTTTTTGTCCGAAAATAGGCTGAAAAAATTCCCAAAACAACTGACATCCGATTTTAGCAAAGCTTCTTAAAGAGGTATTTGTTTGGCCATTTAATAGATAGATTCGAAAGCTCCAAAAGCTCATTTCAAAAAATATTCGGCTCTGTATACTGATACTATGACCTACGTTCCACTCAATACTCACTCCCAATTTTCCATCCTTGATTCGACCGCTTCAGTCACCGCTTTAGCGGAGAAAGCGAAACAATTCCAGATCTCCTCTTTAGCTCTTACCGATGGGGGAAATCTGTATGGAGCTGTCGATTTTTATAAAGCTTGCAAAGCGGCTGGAATCAAACCGATTTTGGGTTGTGAGCTTTGGATGGCCCCAGGTTCTAGGTTAGATAAAAAACGGACTCCTGGCGTTTCCAACGGTTCTCCTTTGATCCTCCTCGCTAAAAGCAATGTGGGCTACAAAAACCTCTGTAAATTATCTTCCATCGGATTTCTCGAAGGATTTTACTATCAACCCCGAATCGATAGAGAGTCTTTAAGCTCCCACAAAGAGGGGCTTATTTGCCTCTTAGGGGATCTGAGCGATGTGGAGTGGTACCGGGATCTCTTTGGCGAAGACCTCTATTTGCAAATCCGAAGGCACCCTTCAGTCGATGAAGAGATTCAAGAGAGTTGGCTTTTGCAAAAAATGCGCGATTTTGTCGCTGCAGAAGAGAAGAAAAATGGGGAGCTGATTGCCATCTCTAGGCAATTAGGGATTGGGCTTGTTGCAGTCAATGACATCCACTATATCGATCCAGAAGATTGGCGTGCTCATGAAATTCTCCTCAATATCCAGTCGGGAGAGACATGTGAAATTTGGGAACGGGATTCTGCCGGGAACCCGAAGAATAAAGCTCCTAATCCCCGTAGAGAGACAACTCCAACTCGAGAACTCTACTTCAAATCACCTGAGGAGATGAAGCGCCTTTTTTCCGATCTGCCCGAGGCGATTGAGAATACGGTGAAGATCGGGGAAAAATGCAAATGTGAAATCGACTTTAAGACTAAACACTATCCGGTGTTTATCCCTCCAACCCTTAAAGATAAAGAATTCACCTCTGAAGAGCGGATTAAAGAGGCGGAAAGGTTCCTTTATGAGCTTTGCCAAAAAGGGATTCAAACGCGCTACACTCCGGAGAAACTGGCCAAAGTTCCCGGCGCAAACCCGTTGGAAGTGGTGAACAAACGGTTTGAATATGAGTTCAACATCCTCACTTCAAAGGGGATGATCGACTATATGCTCATCGTGTACGATTTCATCGCTTGGGCCAAAGGGAGAAAGATTCCGATGGGGCCAGGCAGGGGATCGGCGGCAGGATCGATTATCTCTTATTTGATCGGCATCACCGATATTGAACCGCTCCGGTTCCATCTATTCTTTGAGAGATTCATCAATCCTGAAAGGATCTCCTACCCCGATATCGACGTCGACATCTGCATGGATAGACGCCAAGAGGTGATCGACTATGTTGTGGCTAAATACGGGAAAGAAAAAGTTGCCCAGATCATCACTTTTGGAACGATGAAAGCAAAAATGGCAATCCGCGATGTAGGGAGAGTTTTGAATGTCCCCCTCTCTAAAGTGAATGAGATTGCAGCCCTTGTCCCTGAAGATCCGACGATGACGCTCGAAAAGGCATTTCAGATCGATCCCCAGCTCTCCCGTTTGATGGAGACCGATGAAGAGGCGAAAGCCGTTTTAGAAATGGCGAAAAAAACAGAAGGTTCCATCCGCAATACTAGTACCCACGCCGCAGGGTTAATCATCTCCGCGAACCCGATCACCGAGCACATCCCCGTCTGCACAGCGAAAGATTCAGAAATGTGGGTGACCCAATATGCGATGAAGCCCGTTGAGAGCGTCGGGATGCTGAAGATCGACTTTTTGGGCTTAAAAACATTGACCTCCATCCAAAAATGTGTCGACGCAATCGAAAGCAATACAGGACTCCAGATCGATTGGGGCAATTTGCCTCTCGATAACCAGGCCACTTTTACCCTTTTAACCGAAGGGAAAACTCTCGGCGTATTCCAGCTTGAGTCTGGGGGAATGCAGGATCTTGCTAAACAGCTCCACATCGATGTCTTTGAAGAGATCATTGCGGTCGGTGCACTCTACCGACCTGGTCCTATGGATATGATCCCCTCCTTCATCAACAGAAAACATGGAAGAGAGGCGACCGAAATCGATCATCCTCTCATGAAGGATATCCTCTCTGAGAC
>CAYWDE010000236.1:0-3215 GCA_964456885.1 uncultured bacterium
CTCCTCAACCTGTGATAGAGGTCTTTGTCCGTCATTGCAACTACTCTTCTGCCTCTGCCCATAAAAAACGGCCCGCTGGATTTAGTCGGGAGGCATGCCACCGGAATCTCTTGGCAACGTCCGACTCAAGGGTCCATTTCACCTATTTTCTAGACACTGCAAAAGAGGGGGATCACTTCATCCAATTGGAAGCGATCAAGATCAAAGAGGGGACTGAAGCAGGTTCTTTTCTCCGGATGCTTGAACATGTAGAAGGTCTGACCCTCCACCCAGATACAATCATCTATTTTCTCGAAGACGATTATCTCCATAGACCCGGTTGGATTGATGCCCTTTTTGAAGGATTTTCGACAGAGGCAGATTATGTCACCCTTTATGATCACCGAGATAAGTATACGATCTATCCGAAACTTCAGTCAAAGATCTGGGTCACCCCCTCGTGCCACTGGAGGAGCACCCCTTCTACCACCAACACCTACGCGATGCGCTTCTCCACTCTAAAACGGGATCTTCATATCCATCGCCGTTTTTCTCTGGAAAGAAAAATCACTGCCGATCATGATAAGTTTTGTTTTTTAAAAAAAAGGGGGGCTATGTTGATTTCGCCGATGCCCGGCTTCTCAACTCATGCTGAACCTGAATTTGCCTCGCCATGTGTCGATTGGGAACCATTTTATTCATAAGGAAAGTTTATGCAAGCACTCACATTAGGAAGAACAGCAGCTAAAGATTTTACACTTGTATTGCTCGCCAGCTTCATCATCTGCCTTTCGGGATACATTTCGATCCCCCTTTGGTTTACCCCAGTGCCTGTTGCTACCCAAAATTCGGTTGTCCTCCTGATGGCCGCCCTTCTAGGAGCTCGTAGAGGAACTGCGGCCACTCTCGCTTTTCTCGCTCAAGGGGCGATGGGACTCCCTGTTTTCTCCAACGGGGGATTTGGACTTGCCCATTTCTTAACGCCGACAGGGGGCTATCTGATCGGTTACTTAATCTCCTCCTTTGTTGTCGGTTATATTGCAGAGAGACGAGCCACGATGGCAAGCGCAGTGGGCGCTTTAGCTGCAGGCAATGGGATTATCTATCTTTTTGGCGCGAGCTATCTTGCAACCTTTGTCGGGATCAATAAAGCGTTTATGCTTGGAATCGCCCCTTTTCTGATTGGCGATCTAGTGAAGAGTCTGTTGATTGTAAGAATTTTAGATTTAGCTGGCTGGAGAAGAGTTCAAAAGGTTTAAAACCCCATTTTCAATGGACATAAGCCCGTTGCCAATAGGGATGGGCTGGATCTTTTTCGTATAGACCCGTTTGAGGGTTGTAAATTTTAGCTGGATCTAGATTCTCCCCATAGTACCGTTGTAAGTATTTTTTTGTGTTATGGGGGATAAAAACTTCGATTCCGTCAAAATCCCCTTTTTTTAAAGGGAATACTGTTTCAAACGAGACGGGTTCCTTAAACCGCTTCTCTCTTATTTTCCACCATTCGGGAAAAAATGTGTGGGTTTCTAAGGAAAATATATAGGAGAGTTCCCTTTTTTCCTCTTCGATTGCAAAATGGTAGATATCGACCATTGTCCCCGATTTTCGGATAAATACTTTAATAAAACTGTCTGGATAATCTCTCGAGGACCAATCTTGAACCATGTATTTAGCTGGATCAAGTTGATTAAGGGCGCAGCGTACATTTTGAAAATCGGGAAGGAGGACCGCTATATCGATGTCTCCGTCCCAAGGAATTGCGCCTCCATAACGGTAAGCTCCAAGACAAGTGCCGCAATCGATCCACCAGGGAATTCCCCCTTTATTTAATACTTTTGCGATATCGGCAAGGGCCTCTTTCTCTATTCCGAGATAGTTTTCATCTCCCGGCCTCCTTTGACAGCCAAGGGGAGTAAATTTTTCGGTCGAAGGTTCTATTTTTATCCCCATCTTACGGTAAAGGTCGATATAAGAAGTGGTCTTTGTAGAATTTCTAGCCTCTACTAAAGAAAAATAGTGGGCCGCCCCCTCTTTGCTGAGTAGACTTAACCCTTTAAATAAGCTTCCAAGAACAATGCTTGGGGGAAGGGTAATAACACTTGCTCCTGCTTTGATCCAATAGAATCGATCAGAGTAATTGAATTTTTGGGTGAATTCCCAGCTTCCGTCGGTTTTTTGTACCGCCTCTTTCCCTGCTAAGAGGTATTGAATAGGGGAGAGGAGGATATTTCCAATCCTCTCAAGTTTCGTTGGATTTTGATTAGACACATTGAGAAAAACGCTTCCCGATACAACGTAGTAGGAGCAGACGAGCGGCATAAAGACTACGATTAATCCGTCGACAAATAAATCCCACATCCGATCGAGCATAAAATAAATCTCCTATAAATAAGCGTTACCAAAAAAATGGGTGGAATGCAACCGATTTTTTCTTGCAATCAACTCTGGTTTTGTTACATTTAGGGTTTGCTCATAGAGACGAATCGGAAATGAAACAGCTTGCCCTTTTTCTCATCGCGGCGTTCGCTCTATTTGCAGGTTCTTTTGCAGCGACTCGAGCTTATGAGAAAAAGAAAGGGGAGAAAGAGATCTTTGTTAGAGGAACTCCGTTTTCTCCTGCGGCCTACCCAGTTGAAAATCGCCCCTTCACCTTGATCATTGTTGGGTATAACAATGGGGCAACTATTGAAAAAACACTCAGTTCTGTATTTTCCCAAAATTATGAAAATTACCGCCTCATCTATATCGATGACGCCTCTGATAATGGGAGTTTTGATCTAGCCAGGGATTTGCTCTATGAAAGCGACCGATTGACTCAAACGACGTTAGTCCGAAATGAAGAGCGTCTGGGAGTTTTAGCGAATATCTTCCGTGCTGTCCAGACTTGTCAAGACGATGAAGTGGTCATTGTTTTACAGGGAGAAGATTGGCTCGCTCATGAGTGGGTGCTACAGCGCCTTAACGCCTATTATGCCGATCCCGATCTTTGGCTCTCCTTTGGGCAAACAATCGATTTCCCTACCTATCAGCTCACTGTTTATCAAGATGTCAAAGATCAGAAATTCCGGGTTCAACCCTCAGTAGGAGCGCACTTAAAAACCTTTTATGCGGGACTTTTTAAAAAAATCCGCGAATCTGATTTCATCTATTCGGGCTCTTTTTTACCTGCCTGTGCCGAGATGGCCTACATGACCCCTATGTTGGAGATGGGAAAAGACCATTTCCATTTTATTCCA
>CAYWDE010000237.1:0-3187 GCA_964456885.1 uncultured bacterium
TTCTATCAGAAACTTGGATATTCTCTTGAGTTCATCCGGGAAGGATATGACAATGATTCAAAGATGTTCATGCTGAGAAAAAAATTATAAATTATCTATTCAGCTCCTCTCATCATCACTTCAACCTCAACTTTCAATAGACTACATTCTTCTTCAAAATTAGAGATCTCCTGATCTTCAACATCCTGATTATTACAATCTTTAAGAACAAGAGCTCTTTGTGCTAGGTCTGTGATCAGTTCAATTGGAAGTAAATGGTCTTCGTCCGCTTTAAAAGCAACAGTTCCTTCATCCTCAATATGAATGGCGCGAATAGGGTATTGAGAATAATCAATTTTACTTACCATAAAAACACAGCCCTAAATTTTAAAGGCGATGAGATTAGCAGAATATTCTTTTATCAAAAAGAGGCCTTTCGAGAGATCCACTCGAGAAACTCAAAAGGGCAAATTTTTGACGATGTGATGGACGCTCTTCTCATTTCCCTCTCCAATCCGAAATAAGCTTTTTACTATTTAGCACTGATAAACCAAATATAAGAATTCCGATAAGTTGGACAATCTGTTTTCCCTTCGACAGAGTGAGGAGTGGGTTCGAAACCAAAAAGAGCTTTTGCCGGCCAACCAGGGAAAATGAGAGGAAAGTCAGCCGGAGAAAGAAGATAAGGCCGATGTTTTTTACGCACTTCAGAAAGCATTAAACCCTCCTCATTGGGGAAAATTTTCAAAAACTCTTCTCCCCCATTTTTTGTATGGAGAATCACACTAAATAGAGATCGATCATAGTGTATAGGCAAAAGAAATCGGTGACGAGGTTCAAAGGTGTGCTTCCAAATTTTCAAAGAGGTAAAATAATTGGTTTTTTTCTGAACCCCGTTTAGAAGAGGAAGCATCCGTTTAGAGATCTCTTTTTCTTGTGTGTCCAAAGTTTTCAGAAACAAGTCCACTTTTTCAGGAATGTGATACTCTTTTTGGGACCGACTTAAGTATTCGTATAAACCACCGATATAATGGAAAGAGAGCATTTGATGATCAATTGTATTCTGGGTCAATCCCCGATATTTAATGGAGTCTTTCTTCATGTTTTTAAACAAGATGGGGACGATACTATCATCTGTGAGATACTTCGATCTTGCAGCAAAGAGAGAGGTATCTTTATCTAACAGAGCGAAGTTCTCATCATATTCCGTATCAACGATCTGGTCGATAGTGTCGAGCCATTGATAGGCTTCCAAAACTTCTTTCTCAGATAATAAAGGTGTGTCAAACGTGGCAAAACCAGCTCTCGGGAAGGCCGATGGAATTAGAAGGGATTCATCAATATTGCGAATATTCTTTTCTTGAACCAAGGGCAAATTCTCCAACGGTTGTTTCTTCATAATAATTCGTCCGGGCTACTTTTGCAAAAAGGTCAGAATTTCCCGCTCCTATCGCGCAGGGAGCAAGTCCCATCGCATTCGCTACCAAGTACATTGTCTGTATCAGGACTCCCGTGTCTTTAAGGATCGTCGCATAAGCCATCGACTGATATTTCCAGCTGAGCCTACGGAACCGGCATCCAATCAGAAGAAGGATTTGAGGTGTTTCTGTTTTTCCCATGGAGATAGTCCCAGCCCGCACAAGCTCTTCTAAAGAAGCATTCCATTCTGAAAGACAAGTGATCGCGTGCTTTTGGGGATGGTAGTAATAGAGCCCTTGCTGAAATCCTTCGCAATGGTGGATGAGGGGATAAATTTCCAATTCATAGCAAGCGCCACCCCCTGGATAAGGTCTCTTCGTTGCTTCGTAATGTTGGGCAGCTTTTTCCCCTTTAACCCGGGCTGTTCGATATAGAAACTCGCCGAGCTGTAAAGAAGAAATAGGGCGTTGCCCGTATTCTCGAATGGACCGCCTTGTTTCAACAACCTCTACAAATGAAGGCTCCGTTTTTTGAATCGCATTGAGATCGGGCGTGAAAAGAGGGGTCCAAGAGGTCTCCTCTGGCATCTCCTTTAAAGGGGGCAGAGGGGCCATCTCTTCTAAAAACCGAAACCGGGTTGCAGCTACCTCTCCATATCTTCCTCTTCGGCTTCTTGTATGAAAAATGAGATCGTGGAAATCCCAAGTCTTCAAAGCCAGATCGTTTTTTTCAAGAAAGGATCCTCCATGCAAAAGGGCTAAAAAATTTCTCAAAATAGAGAGGGGCAGTCGGGGAACAGCTGTTTTTAAGGCCTCTAGATTAGTGGGTTGAGCTAGCGCCATCCAAAGATCAATCGCTAGGGGATGTTTGAGCTCGAGCAAGGCGGCTGCTAAAGGAGTTTCGCAAATCAGGATTCCGTTTTGGTTCCTGATCAATGCAAACCGGGAAATTTGAAAAGAGGAAGCTTCTTCAATCGCGCTGAAGAGCTGAGAGCGATTGGCGAGCTGAAATCCACAACCCGCTTGAGATCTGAGAGTACATAGAGGTCTCGATCTATGGTAAAGGGTGAAGGAAAGAAATGTTTTTTTTAGCCTCTCTAAAAAATAGAAGAGTTCTAGTGGATTTCCCCCCTTTTTTTGCCATTGGTCGAGCAGCTCTTCTTCGGTGAACCCTTTGGAAAGCAATCCCTGTATTGTGTCGCTTAAGAGAGCTTTCGGCCGGTTCCACTCAATAGAGGCACCTCCAGAGTGGAATAAAGAAATTCGATCTTCAGTGAAGTCGAGGACTTTTGTATCTTGATCGAAATGAATATGCACTGACTGCCTCGTATTTACAGAAACATTAAAACGGGATTCAACTCTTCTTCTTTCATTTTCTTTTTGACCCACCCCATTTGGTGCGGCACATCATAAAGCCTTCCCGGTCCGAACTGATTCCAAAAATGGCGTAAGCCTGGTACAACCACCCGAACAACGGGCATTTCTATGTGGGAACGGGTTTGATCGAGTATAAGAACTTCCAGATTTTTTTCACCCGCAATCTGCAGACACAAATCTAAATTTCCCTTCGGATTTTGAGAGGCTCTATTGAGGTAATCGGAATATTTCTTCTTCCCGGTCTTTGTATCGGGCAGCAAATAAGGCTGGTTTTCTGTTGTGGCAGAGGCGATCCAGTCTATCCGATTTTGATCCAACATTTTCCCATTTCTCCAATGGGCCATTTTGTAACCTTGATTCATTTCAAGAAGAGCTCCTAGCAGGGCTTTTTGAGCGTCCAGATGAGCGCCGAA
>CAYWDE010000238.1:0-3155 GCA_964456885.1 uncultured bacterium
GCTAAAATGTGCGGCCAATGCAGGTTAGTCTTTTACTGCAGTCCAGAATGTCAAAAAACAGCCTGGAAAGCTCATAAACTCGTCTGCCAACCTCCTACAAAAACACAAGTCCTTATTTATCAAGGAAACAACCCAAAACCAACAACGATTCAATCAAAGGTATGGTCACAAGAGGCGATCGACGCTGAATCTGCTACACGGAACACCCATTTTTTAGCGACAGGGAAGCTTGTCCCTACTCCAGAAGAAAAAAAATTGCCCCCTGAACAGGAGGGCCTCAAAAACAATCCAAAAAAAATCGCCCGCCTTTTAAAAGAAGAGAACTACACGGAACTGAAGAAATACCTCCACACCGAATCGGACAGATCTTATCAAATAGAATGGCTCACTCGGGTAGCTAATCAGGGGCACGTCCCATTGATGTTTGAGCTAGTTGCCTCTCTAACAAAAGAGTTTCAAGAGAGTAAGGCTCGGCAAAATAAGACAATTGAAGAGGCGGTGAAATGGTTTTTCCTAGGGATGCACTGCACCCAACTCGACATAGCCTGCCACGATGACCCAAGCCTACAGGGAGCTCCAGGAATGTTATCTATCCCTTTTAGCTCCCTTTTCAACGAGCTCCTCACTGATAAACAGAAAAAGAGGTGTTTTAACGCAGAATACAAAAATCAAATCATTAAAAATTGGAGCCCCTCTCAAGATCACCCCTCCCCCAAATGGATCGCCCCCATGGGATGAGGATGTTTATGGGAAAAGATACGACAAAACCTCAAAGCGAATGGTTAGAACTTCGCTCGAAAAAGCACAAAGAGTTGATAGAAGCGAACCTGTAGATAATAGGGTAGATTCAGGGGGTCAATAGGCCCCTTTAGGGAAAATCATGAGCAAAGCGGTCCGAACGATCAATTTGCAATCGAGCCAAAAGGTGCGGTGATTCACATAAAACTCCTCAAGGGCTACCCGTTCTTCAAGAGAGAGGCGATTCCTCCCTTGGGTGATCCAAAGAGTGGTCAATCCAGGTCTTACAGAGAGGATTTTAGCCGCTTTATCTTTTAAATAGTGGGTCACCTCATGCTGCGTCAAAGGGCGCGGCCCCACCACACTCATATCCCCTTTCAATACATTCCAAATCTGAGGCAGTTCGTCTAAAGAGGTTTTCCTCAAAAATTTGCCGATCGGGGTGATTCTCGGGTCGGCTTTGAGCTTAAAATAGGTTTGCCACTCTTTCATCAATCTCGGATCAGAGGCCAAAAGGGGCTGCAATTTCGCATCGGCATTCCGATACATCGTCCGGAATTTAAAACATCCAAAAGGCTTCCCATTGCAGCCAACCCGCGGGTGTGAATAGAAAACGGGCCCAGATGAAGAGAGTTTCACCACGAGAATACAGATGAGGAAAAAAGGGGCTGCAAGGAGCAAAACAACCAAACTAAATAAAATATCGAAGATCCGTTTTCCCATAATAACCTCCGATCATACCGAAACTAGCACCACTTTGGCAAAGGGAAAAGGGCTTGAGAATCTGTACTAATACATTTTGTCTTCTGCTAATAATAGCTGGTAAAATGTTTCTCAATCCAATAAGCGAGGATCTCTTCTTGGGAAAGCTCATTTCGAGAGTAACAGTTAAAACGGAAACAGCAGGGGCCGCAAAACATCGAGCAAGCTACATTGATCAATATCTCTTTTAATGGGCGGTCGAAACTCTGTGAAAACTCCCCTATTCTTTGGACTACGAATTGCGCATTCCGATAGAGCGTAACCTGCTTTTGCAAATCGCGCATTTTCGCAAATTGAATCGAGTTTTTTACAACATGGACAACCCGCGCCAGAACCTCTTTATAAGGAATTGAATCCTCATATCCGAAAACCGAAATGTTCCGCTCTCCCTGAATCACCTCAGCAGCCCTTAAGGCTTCGGCCATCTCTTGTAAAGTGTCGATCTCTGCAAATCTATAGCCTCTCAGCATAGAGACTCCATAATCTCCTTGACCCATTGAGCTTGAAGCTGTCATAACCACCCCTTTTTCAGGGCAAAGAAGATACGAGAGAAAAGGGGAAAAATCAACCGATATTAAAAAAATTTATATGAGTCATTAAAGTGCCTCAGGCCCGCTAAATATATAGGGGGGAAGAAAGGGAGCTAAAGGAGCCCTTTCATCTTAAGAAATTGCAAAATCATTCCGTTCACCTGATCTGGTACTTCTAGAGAAGGATAATGGCCTGAACCAACTGTTTTTCCCGTAATGAGAGTAGGATAATACTTAGTAAACATTTTCAAATTAGCCAATTGAGAATGATCACTTGCAGGAGAAGAGGCCTCAATATACAAAATAGGTGCTTTGCAATCAGCCAGCCGTTTTTTGTTTTTCCGATCCCATTTTAACAAACTGGCAAATGCTCCAGCCCATACATAGGAGGGGACAGCTTTATAGGAATCTCTCATCACCTCTTTGCATCGATCTGTCGGCAAACAACTATCTTCCAAGATTTGCTCGCTGATTGCATGGGTCTCTGGCTCCCCCATTTTCTGTTGATATTCTCCAATTTTCTTACGCACCCTAGAGCTAAAGAACATGCCACAATCAATCATAACAGCACTTTTTACAAGATCTGGGTAGCGGCAGGCTAAATCGAGAGCTATGTTTCCGCCTGTGCTTGAACCAATAGCGATCACATTTTGTAATGAAAGCTTTTTACAAAGAGAGACAAGATCTTCTCCAAAAACCTCAATTGAATATTTTCCTTTAGGCTTATCGCTTTTCCCATGCCCCCTCAGATCGACGACCACAACTCTACCAAACTGGGAAAAGAAAGAGAGCTGAGAGGAAAATAGGCGATGGTCCCCTCCCGTATTATGAATGCATAAAAAAGTGGGGCTACCCTCCCCTTTTTCTAAAAAGAAAAGGCGAACTCCATTGCAAACTAGCTCCATAATTCCTTTACTCTACGAGGGACTTGAAAAAAGCGGCTTGCTCATCTCTCATTTTATTTCCCGACAAATCGATTAATTTTTTAGCTACCGTCTCCTCAACTTTTTGGGAAGTTTGGTAGCGTAGATTGGGTTTTTCTAATTCAGCAACATCTGCGATCAATCTACCGATCTCATCACACTCTTGCCCATTCATAGCTAACTGAGATAATTTAGAAGCGAG
>CAYWDE010000239.1:0-3135 GCA_964456885.1 uncultured bacterium
AGTGACCCCATCATGCACCCATTTGGGCAAGTTGCTGATGAACTCTTTGTATGCTTCTTCAATCTGTATTGGGTTCAGCATGACCACCTCCAGTTACCGCCCCGTGGCCTTAGATTATCTAAAAAAAAGGACCTTGTCAAGGGGGATCTGTTTAGAAAGGGGGCCCTGATCTCGTAGTCCCTAATATATAGTCGACTCGGTCTCGATTTTTATTTTCCTCTCGATTATCGTTACTGCGAGACCAACTCTAACGAATAGGTTTTTACCAATGCGTCTGATCCTCTCCCTGTTATTCCTTATAGAGAGCCTAATTGGGGGGCAGCTCAATATTGAGGTGAGAGCCCGTTCGGCAATTTTAATGAATGCGGAAACCGGAGCGATCCTTTTTGAAAAGCACCCGCATCTTCCGGTCCATCCAGCAAGTACAACAAAAATCGGCACCGCTCTTTATATTCTAGACAATCAGGTAGATCTTAACCGATTCGCAACAGTGACCCGAGAAGCTTTAAGAGGGAGGCCTGTCCAAGGGAGGGATCAACATCCCCCTTATTGGTTAGACAGCGATGGGACGATGATGGGATTGAAGGTAGGGGAGACGCTCCCCTTCGATGCTCTTCTTCATGGACTGATGAAGGTATCTGGAAATGATGCGGCGAACGTCCTAGCAGAGACAATTGGAGGGACTGTTCCCCAATTTGTCGATGCAATGAATGAATATCTACAGCGCATTGGATGTAAGAATACCCGCTTCCGAAATCCTCACGGACTCACCCATCCAGAGCATCTCTCTACAGCCTATGATCTGGCTCTAATGACCCGAAAAGCTTTAAAAATTCCCAAATTTCGAGAAGTGGTGACGACCCTGAACTATAAAAAAGGGGCGACAAACAAACAGCCCGCGTCTGAAATCCCTCTTCTCAATCCTCTAATGAAACCCAACAGCCGTTACTACTACCCAAAGGCGATCGGGGTGAAGACCGGTTATACTGAAGCGGCCCAATTTAACCTCGTCACTGCTGCAGAACATGAAGGGCGTATCTTGATTGGAGTCCTTTTAGGGTGTGAAAATAAAGGGCACCGGTATGAGGATGTGAAAAAAATGTTTGAAACCGCTTTTGCCGAAGAGAGGGCCACCAGACGTCTTATGGGCCCAGAAAATATCTTTACAAAAGAGATTGTAGGGGCTAAAACCCCGCTTAAAGCTTGTGTCCTAAAGCCTCTAGTCATTTCCTATTTCCCCTCTGAAGAGCCGCATTGTAAAGCAGCTTTACATTGGGATGCAGACAAACTGCCGATCCGTAAAGGGCAAAAAGTGGGCGAGGTCCATATTTGCAATCAAGAGGGGGTCTTTATCCAAAAAGGGGACCTGTTGGCTGTAGAAGAGGTGAAGGCCACTTTCCTCGCGTCTCTCAAAGAGTGGCTTAAGAGATTTTCGCCTAGCTAAAATTTCCGATTTTCTTTGCTTCAAATCTTTTATTGCTTTTACAATTCCTTAATAATTTTGCAATGCAGGAGCTTTTTATGATACAGGCTGGTCCGGTAAATGCTCAGAATTTCGTTATTCCAGAAGAGAGGCCTTTTCAACCTCTGATTATCCGTTTCGGTGGAGAAGCAGGTTCCCCTGTTCTCCAGAGACCTATTCGGTGTTTCTCAAGTCAGATGACTAGTGCATTGCTTGCGTTTAGGAATTCTCAAGGGGCTGAGGAAAATTGGACAGCCGGCTGGCATCGGGATGATGATTACCCTTTTTCCTTTGTAGGTAGATGGAGTTTGGCTCAGATAGGCACCCCATTCTTGGTTCTTACAGCAGCTATCGAGACGATTGCTTATGGGATCTTATCTATCCCTTCCCTCCTCCTCTGGCCAATTAACCGCTCTTTTTTAGATCGTTCGGTACGTCTTCTTCAGAGCAGCTCTTTCACAGTCTATTGGAATATAGCCAATTTTTTAGTTTTTAATCCTACCTTACAGCGAGTCCCCACTCTCGAATCTATCGGCCGCTATTTTTCCGATTTCTATCTCGTCCATCCAGTATGGAAATCCCCTTTAAGGGCCTATGAGGCAGTCTATAATTTATTAGCTAAATGTTTCGGAAGAGCTCCGATTGGCAGGGCCGATCTCCAATTTGCAAGAGTGGAAGATACCCTTTTTCTATACGATCTTTATGAGAGCCATTTGCAGAGAGCGTTTGGGCCTGTTGACGTTCAAATATACCGTTCCCCTATTAATCAGGTCGAATCGGCCGTCTTTTCTCAAAGTTTAGATGTGGGGCGAAGTATAAGCCGGGCCATACAAGAAGGGGTCCAATTTTTTAGGAATTTTATTGTTGCCGAAGGGCAGATCGAGCCAGGGTCTAAAGAGCTCGTGATGCAATGCGACCCCGATATTTATATGTTTGTGTTGACTCGAGTTGCTTATCTCTATGTATTTGGAAATAAAAAAACAGCCCTACTCCCCCAATTCTTAAAAAGGGAAACAAGAGAGGCCATTCAGCGATTAAGAGCTGCCTATGCTCTTCCTCCAGAAGCACATTTACAAGTTCAAATAGAGGCTCTAGAAAGATTGGTTTACGATCACTCCCTTTTTAATAGGAGCACAAGTCTACTTCTCAATCAGTTAAAACAGACAGTTTATGGAGAGCAGCAGGGGAGTCTTTTTATTACGGAGTGTTGGCAAAGGGCTTTGAGAGCTCTTTAGAACCTGTACTAACACTGTGTGTCGTCTGACAGCCGGTATTAGTACAGGTTCTTAGTGAATTGCACCCACTGATCAAAAGAGAGCATTTCTGGTCTTGCATCGGGTCTTACACCGATATCTAAAAGCGTTTTTCTCACCTGCTCTTTCGGCAAGGGGAGGGAACTTGTGATCATTTTTCTTCTTTGTTGAAACGCTTTATGGACAAGGGAGAAGAAATGGACAGGATCGACTGCGGGAGCTGGAGTCGCATTGAGCCTGATCACTGTAGAATCGACGCTTGGCTGGGGGTAGAAACAGGCTGGGGGGACAGCGAAAGAGGCGGCAATTTTCGAATAGAATTGGACGAAGAGGGAGAGAGAGCCAAACACTTTAGAGCCCTCTTTTGCAGCCATTCTATCGGCGACCTCTTTCTGGACCATGATGGTGATGCTTGAAAAG
>CAYWDE010000240.1:0-3134 GCA_964456885.1 uncultured bacterium
TTCAAAAAGATCATCTTTTTTGCTCATACATGAATGTTATCAATTTGATAACTTTTGCACAATAGAATATATAAGAGGTTCTATGTAAAGGGCTTGCAGAGCTCTCGACAACTATTCAAGGTGATGATCTTTCTTCCCATAACGATTTGGGCTTAAGTATTGCATCCAGAGACTCTTTCCTCGAGTCACTAATCCTCCGTACTCTGCTGTGATGCCTATCAAGCTTATATTGATTAGGCTGATCAATACGAAGATCCACGCTGAAAAGGTCCTCTTGCTTTTGATGACATAGCCTCTAAAAACTGCATGCCCTATGCTATAGGCCAAAGTAGTAAGAGCCCAATTTCTATGCAAAAGAACATAAGAATTGCCTGGATGGCCTAATTCAGCCGCATATAGGCCTGTAATGACCGTGAAGATTGCAAACATAGCAGCAACAATAACGATCCAGTGCGAGATATTGTAGTAAGGTTCTTTGAATTTTCCGATAAGAAATAGACAGTCAAATGCAAAAACCAAAATGAAAAGAACGATGGGAAAATGGAGAAGAACTGGATGGAGATCCCCGATTTCAAATCCTACAGTATTATGTGTATGTCCAGCTGCCATATGGTCCGGATGGCTCATGTCCCCATTCATCTGAGTAGAATCCATTTTCATTTCTGCTGGCATTCCTTGCTTAGGCGGCTCTTCTTGCTGCATCGTACCACCCATTTTCATCTGACCATGCTGCATTTTAGATGGGGCCTCTTGCTGTGAAGGTGAAGACGGCTGTGCATACCAGCCTGGATCATTGTAATTAGTAATCCCCTCTCGTACTTTTACGACGGTGAACATGCCGCTCATATCAATGAGCCCAAAGGGACCAGGAGAACTGAAGGGCAAGAAGTTAGGAGGTCTTTGCACATGATGGCTCATCTCAAACATCTCGCCCATTCCCGTTTCTCCCATTGGCATATAGTCTGGAAGAATTTTCTGGATCTTATCTGCCCATTCCCCCTGATCAACCCCAATCATATTGGGAATGTTGTGCTCCATTCCGCTCATGGTATGATGCGTCTTATGACAGTGGAGAGCCCAATCGCCGGGTTCATCAGCTACAAATTCAATGTCATTCGTATTGCCAACAACGACGTCGATCGTGTTTCCTAAGTATTGGGCACTCTTAGGGAGTCTCCATCCTCCGGATCCTGTGACAGTAAAAGCAAACCCATGTAAGTGGATGGGGTGATTATCCATGCTTAAGTTAGCAAAGCGAATCCTCACCCGCTCTCCTTTTTTTACCACAAGCGGATCTGCGCCAGGATAAATGCGCCCGTTAAAGGTGAAGTAATTGAAATCGAGCATGACCATTGGATCTGGAGTTGATGCCCCAGAAGGGATGTACCATTCATGGACAAAGATCGCAAAATCCCTATCGACAGGAGGAGATACAGATTCTTTAGGATGAATGATAAAGAAACCCATCATGCCCATTCCTATCTGCGTCATTTCATCGAAATGGGGATGGTACATATAAGTACCGTGCTGTTTTAGAGTGAACTCATAGGTAAAAGTTTCTCCAGGGGGAATGGGAGCCTGATTGAGACCTGTCACTCCATCCATGCTATTCGGGACGAGAATCCCGTGCCAATGAACGGTGGTGGGTTCAGGAAGATGATTTGTGACTAAAATCCTCACTCGATCTCCCTCAACCGCTTCAATCGTAGGTCCTGGAGTGCCTCCATTGTATCCCCAGCAATTGACAACAAGCCCTGGTGCAAACTCCTGCTTAACAGGTTCTGCAATAAGATGAAAGACTTTGACTCCATCTTCAATGGTCCAAGGAAGTTTAGCGGTATTCGGAGTGATAACGGAGTGTTTTTCTTGTTTACTGCATCCATATAGTAAGACTAAGAGAAGCAGCAGATACCTCATTCCTGTTTCCTCACAAGAGCAAACGATCCACCTACTGCATGAAGGAGCTCAATCCTTGCCTTTTTATAGTGCTGTAGCGCTCGTATATGTTCGATGGTTGCTTGGATTTCATTCTCTTTAAGATCTAGCAGGGCATAACTTCCAAGTGTCATGACATTGTAGTGAGTTTGTCCGGCGATGATCTGTTTCCCAAGATTGGGAAGAATTCTCACTTCTAAATCTTCTAATTGGGATCGATATTTACTAGCGGTCTTAAAAAATTCTCTCACTTCAGAACAAGCCTGTATAGCTTTAGAGAGGAGCCTTTTTTGAGCCTGTTCTAGCTGTGCATTGTATCTCTTCTTTTCACCTTGGCCATGATTGAAGATAGGAATTTGAAGATCGATCGAAGGACCTGTTGTTGTAAATCCTTCTGGTTGCATCTCTGAAGAGACTCCTATCAGAAGCTTAGAATAGGTCCACCAAGCTTTTAGTTTTGCTCTTTGAGCAATGGCATGTACTTCTCGCCGAATAGCTTCGATATCCAATCGGTTTTCTACGGCTGCCTGCTCCATTTGATATAAGTCGGGTAGATCGGAGTCTTTGTCTTCATCGAGTGCTCCAGCCATTTTCCAAAAGGCTTCTTTCCCAAAGAGCCCTAAAGCTCGATTCATTTTTTCTCTTGCGGCTTCTAAATCGGCTTCGAGACCTTTGAGGTTTTCTACAGACTTTTCATATTCAATTTCTCGATCCCTTGCATTGAGTGCATTGATATTTCCAGCCTTGTTTTGAAGATCCGCTAGCGCTGCCGCCATCTGTTTTAGCTCTACGCGTTTCTCTTCTTCTTTTAATTGGAGTTCAAGAGCGTTCAGCCCAAGCCAGTGGATCTGCACTTCCTTGACAAGGTTGAGAACTTTTTGCCCAACTTCAGCTTCAATGACTTTGATTTCAGCCTCGGCTGCTCTTTTGCGAAGGGGAATAAGAAAAAGATCCAAAAAACTAATCGCTGCATCAAATAGGTTGTTTAAATGATAACGTGATTGGCTAGGAAATCGGACGCTGGCGCTAAAGAATGGGTTTTGCATCAGTCCTGCCTCAAGCAGGTCTGCATAACCGAGCTCAAGGTTTTCATAATAGGCAAATAGATCCGGATTATTGATTAGGGCCAGTTGAACTGCCTTTTCTTGGTTTAAACCCTCTTGTTGAATCTCTTGTAGGAGTTGCGTTTTAATTTCATT
>CAYWDE010000241.1:0-3128 GCA_964456885.1 uncultured bacterium
GGCCAGAACTGGAATCGAACCAGCGACACAAGGATTTTCAGTCCTCTGCTCTACCAACTGAGCTATCTGGCCTTAAAAAGGATCCAGCATAGCAGAGGGGGCTCTTTCCGGGCAATATTTTCTTTGGCCAGAAGAGACTCTGGCCCTTGGAGTTCTATGAATCGGTACCCGTTTTTGGGATTTGGGATTGGGACTCGAGTTTGATCATATCTTTCACGATATTAACCGCCTCTTTCATCTGAATATCCTCTTTTCCAACCTGGAGTTGCTCGTCTACTGTGTTGGGAGGGAGAGCGCCGGCTCTAGCTGAGGCCGCATCCACCTTTTTCTTGAAGGATTGGAAAGCGGGGTCTGCTCCCATCCTTTGAGCGCTATTTCTCTTTAGCTCAGGGAGCATCTTCTTCCAGAAAGAGACCACTCTTTGAGCGAAGGGTAAGTAGCGCATCTGGAAGAGGCGGCGAGTCTTCTCATCGAGGTCGGTGAGAGGGTCGTTAAAAGCTGGATCCACCTTATCTTGGGGCAATGGGTACTCAAGGTATTTTTCGCCGATATTATAAGGGGCGTATTGGGTCGGGACCACCATATCTGCTATCACCCCATCAATTTGGGTGCTTTTGCCTGAGGGGGTATAATATCTACCCACAGTCACCTTGAAAAACATATCGGCCTTCGCATCGGTCACTGTTTGGTACTGGATAGACCCTTTACCAAAAGTCCGTTCATCTCCAACTATCAGAGCCACCCCGTAGTCTTGTAACGCCTGGGCCACGATCTCTGAGGCGGAAGCGGACATTTTTGAGGTTAAAACGACTAAAGGTCCATTGTAGTAGGGCTTGGCTACAATATTCCGTAGATAGTGGACTTCCCCTTTCCCATACTTTGAAACGACCACCACCCCATTCGACATGAAAAGGCCAGCCACTTTAACCGCTTGGCTTAAGAAACCGCCAGAATTCTCTCTCAAGTCGAGAACAAGGCCCACAAGCTCCCCTTTTTCCCGGAAAAGGCGGATCGCCTCTTTAATGTCTTTTTCGCTGCTAATTCCACCAGCGCTCTCATAGAAAGAGTGGAGAGTGATTTTCCCAATAACGCCCCCCTCTACCTGATCGTAGCTCAACTGGATCCGCTCCTCATTCATCACAATCGCCCGCTTCATCAAAGGGACCCGGAAAACGCTATGGTTACTCGCTTCGGCCCGTTTGAAGCCGAGAATAATCTCATTCTTATCTTTCTTCTTTAACATCTCGAGGACCTGCTCAAAAGGCTTTCCGGTCGTCGGTACCCCATCGATCTCAACCAGTAAGTCGTTGACCTTGATCTCTCCAGACTGTTCTGCAGGGCTCCCCTTGATCAGTTCAGCGATCATCACCCCGTCAACCCCTTCAGAAAGGACAACCCCAACCCCCTCAAACTGCTTTTCAAGAGTCGCTCGCATCTCATACGCCTCTTCAGGGCTAAAAAAACTACTATGGGTATCTAAACTTCTAGCAAAGCACTTGAGGATCCGTAAGGTTAATATATTCTCAATCCGCTCAGAATTCATCGGAGAATCGTCGCTCGTTAAGAATAGATAGTTGTTTTCAGACCGTTGCACCCGTTTTTCAAAGAGCTCATAAACCTTTGTTTTCCGATCTACCGCATCTAAATTAGTTCTCGCCTTATGGTAAGCAAAGAAGCGGAGCATCCGACTTTTCTGCCTTTCAATCAATTCCGCATCCGAATCGGAATAGCGGCCAGAAGGGATAGAACTTAAAGAATCGAGATCGGGGGTATTGTGAGAGAGCTCCCGAGCCAAAAATACGCGGATCGACTGAGCCCGGACCACCGATTCTTGAATGATTCCATTCAGTTCGATAAAGTCACTATAGTCTTGTTTTTGTAAACGGCTTAAAACCTCTTGAGCCCGCTTGTCGCTCATATTTAAATAAGGTTTCACCTCTTCGGTGAGCAAATAGGCTTTTTCAGGGTCAAAATTTTCAATATATAATTTGAAAGATCTCCGGACGATCGTCGTATTCAACTCTTTCATATCGATATGGAAGGTGAAAAACCGTTCCATGATTTTAGGAATGTCTTCAAATTTTAAGGTTTGTTGAGTCGACGAGACTCCAGGTGAAATCCATAAGAAGCAAAACAAGAGAATCAACAGCGCTTTTCTCATAATCACCCAATTAAATGTTTTGCGTTCTAGATTAAAAGTTGGGAGGCAGAGGATTTAAAGGACCGGTTATATGTTTCAAACATAGCGTCGTAAGCCTCGCCTTGTTCCTCTACTCTCCCAAAACAAATATATAATTAAACCTATTAATTATTCAAATTAATATTAATTAATTTCATATTAGATTAATTTACACAATCTTACATAATATAATTAATAAAATAGAAACGGAAACCCCTTAAAAGTAAAATTTTAAAGAACCACTCCACTGGAGAGATATTTCTCGCTTCCTTTTTAAAGGCACCCCCTCTATACTTCCCCACTATCGTTATCTTTAAATGGAGATTGGCTTCATGCCGACAGTGAATCAACTCGTTAAAACAGGGCGGACACCCAAGGTTAAACGCCGTAAGTCCCCTGCTCTGATGCAATGCCCTCAACGCCGCGGCGTATGCCTCCAGGTCAAAACAAAGACCCCGAAAAAACCTAACTCAGCTTTGAGAAAGGTCGCTTGGGTCCGCTTGTCTAATGGCCAGGAGATCATCGCATACATCCCAGGCGAAGGACATAACCTCCAGGAGCACAGCATTGTCCTGGTCCGCGGCGGTAGGGTAAAAGACCTTCCCGGCGTTCGCTATCACATCGTCCGTGGCGCTCTCGACTGCGCAGCGGTCAAAGATAGAAAAAAATCGCGATCTAAGTACGGCGCGAAAAAACCTAAGTAATGCCAGGATATTGAGTATCAATATCCTAGCCCTCGGTTTCTCCTAGGATCCCTAGAATAAACCCAGGCGCAGGGGTCTTAAACCCCGGGTGACTAGAAAAATTATAAAAGGAAGACCCTCATGTCTAGAAGACGTAGAGCAGCTAAACGCCAAACTGAGCCAGATCCAATTTACCAGAGCGTCACTCTGGCTAAATTCATCAATAAGCTGATGTATGGCGGCAAAAAAGCTGTTGCTCGGAACAT
>CAYWDE010000242.1:0-3097 GCA_964456885.1 uncultured bacterium
GGAGCTAAACCTAGAAGGTTTAGATTTCGATGAGAACAACACCTGTATTCTCGGAATCGACAATACCTTTTCTTTACACATTACTTATGAGCCGAATTCAGATCGTCTCTACCTTTACTCCCCAATTCTCGATGGTCTTCCCAAAGACGACAAGATCCGGTTAAGGCTTTTTGAGCGCCTTCTTGAAGGCTCTATGCTCGGCGGTCAAATGGCTGGCGGTGGGATTGGTGTGGCTCCTAAAGAAGAATTGATCCTGATGCACTGTGTGATCGATATGGGTCTTGGTGTTGATGCTGCAGGCTTGCGCAGATTTGCTCCTCTCTTCGTAGAGACAGTCGAAAAATGGCGCGAAATTGTGAACAAAATCATCGCTGGTGAAGAACCGGGACCTTTCCAATTCCCAGTACCTCCACCCGATCAAGCTGCGACCTTCGGCGGTTCTAAGCCTGGCGATCGCTATATCAAGATCTAAATTTTTTTAAATGCCCTCGGTTACGAGGGCATTTTCTTTTCATCTGTCTGTTGTAATTCTTGAAAAATTTCCATAAATTGTTTGCATACCAAACTGATTGGCGGCCGTTTCCCCGGTTCTATCTGAAGCATGTGTAAAAGAATATTCCGAACTTGTAATTCTAAACGGGCATTTTCTAGTTCCAAATGGATCTCTAATTTAGTTAAGTTTCGGATCCGATCTACAATATTTTGATCCGTTTGAAAAGGCATTAAAGTTCCAGTCCGATAATGGAATAATGAAAAAAAGAGTAGACCAAGGGCCCAAATATCTGCTTCAAAGGTGGAAGTGGCAACCCATTCATCAGTTAATGAAGAATCAAAAAATGAGCGGAGTTTTTCCGGAGCTAGATAAGCTAAGGCTCCTGTAAGATTTTTTAAAATTTCTTGATCTGTTTTTTTACTAGCCCCCCCTAAATCTCCAATTGCTGCCTTGATCGATCGGGGCTGGTTTTCCATCTCTTCTATCGCTACGAAAATATTCGAGGGGTTTAGATCTCTATGGACGATTCCCAAAGTATGTAAATTCAAAAGACCCAAGCTGATCTGGTATGCTATTCTTACTTTTTCTTTATAGGATAACCCCTTTTTAAATTTGAACAGGTTTTGAAGATCGGTGCAGTTAAAGTAATTGGTGATGAAGTGAAATTCTCCTGCATGTTCTACGGTCGCCTCTAAATTGATAAGGCCTTGACTCCCTTTCACTTCCTCTAAAAGTTTCACTTCATAGAAGAGGAGTTTCCAGTCTTTATCTTCTAGTCGATCTTGATGGCAAATTGCATCTACATAGATAGATCCGTTATGTATTCCAAGTGCAGATTTCACCCATTTTTTCGTACCGCTTCCGATGAGAACATCTTCCACTTCACTGAATAAAATATATGCTTGACCTTGCCCTGCAATGACGGGACGTACTGTCTCACCTACAAAATATCTGATATTTTGGTCTTCTCTATGAGCAAGTCCGAGCATCACCATCGCCTCGAAATCTTTTTTTCCGATTGTTTTGACTTTTGTACATTGAGGGAGAAGGCTATAGAGCTTATCCACTAAACAGTCGGGAAAATGGCTTAAAACAGTATGAACTTCTGCAGGCGTATCGGAAAATTTAGCCCTCACATCATCTTTGGATAACCAGACGATTTTGGGCCCCTTACCTAAATCGACACTGGCTGGGCGGTAGGAACGCCTCCTTAGGATAGAGGGGGGGTCTTGTTGTGCAGAGACATGATAGATCGGATTTTCAAATCCTGAAAATGCAATTTTCACAGTTGTACTGTGATTCTTTTCGTCGCAATCTTCTACTATTGATGCAGAAAGGGGTCTGCTGACGGGTGCAATAATTGCCATTTTACCCTCTTGGTAAAAAAATTTATTGAGTGGCAAATTCTACGAGATCGATCTTTTTTTCTTCTAGAGCTTTCTGGATTTGTTTAATACTGCTCATGACAGTGGAGTGGTCGCGGTTGAAAATCTCTCCGATTTTTTGATAGGGGAGATTGAGCTTTTGTCTGCAAAGATACATCGCCATTTGCCGAGGATGTGCCACTTCTCTCATTTGCGATTTGCCGAGGATATCTTCGCTTGTGATCCCATAATGATTAGCCACATTTTTAACAATTTTGGCTGGAGTGAGGGCCTCCTCTTCCTCTTTCTCAATCAGATCTTTGAGAAGTCTTTCAGCAATGAGCTGAGTGAGGGGGGCCCCTTTGGAGCGGAAGGCGAGTGCCTGAAGGGCGAGGATCGGATTTTTCGGGAATTTTTGGACTAACCAACGGGTGAGCTCTTCACTTAGATCGATTTTCCAGAGGGCCGCTTTTTTCTTGAGGATGGGGAGGGGAGCGGTTTTACCTATTTCTAAAGAGATGCCCCATTCAAAACGGCTAATGAGACGCGGCTCGATCTCCTGTAATTGGCTAGGGGGAACCTGAGCGCTAATCAGCACCATTTTGCCGATCGTGTGGAGAGTATTGAATGTGTGGAAAAACTCTTCTTGGGTGGCCCCTTTTCTGGAAAAAATGTGGATGTCGTCGATGATGAGGGCGTCGATATCGCGGTAAATTTTTCTAAACTCTTGCATCTGACCTAGACGGATTGCCTGGACGACGTGTTCTGTAAAGGCTTCTGCTCGGATGAAAAAGACTTTTTTCCCCGTTTTTTTTAAGGCGATCGCAGTTCCCATGAGGAGGTGGGTTTTTCCTGAACCAGAAGGGCCTGAGAGGTAAACTGGATTGAATGGGGAACCTTCCGAGAGGAGCTTGTAGGCGACGAGGTTAGAGGTCTCGGGGATAAAGTTCTCAAGAGTCATCTCCGGGTCGATTGGGGTTTGAGAAAAGGAGAGACCGCCCCTATTCTCTTGCGGTTTTACCTCCCCTTTTTTTTCAGTGAGGAGATGGACTTTGATGGGGCGTTGGTTATGATTCACAAATCCTTTCAGGCGGGGGCGGACATGCTCTTCAAACCAGCTCGCCTGAAAGGAATCTTTTGTTTCGAGATAGATATTCGCTGCATCAAAACGGGCGAGGGGAGGGACCCATTTTTTGACAATATGGGGCCCCAATTCTTGCTCTAATTGCGACAAAAATTG
>CAYWDE010000243.1:0-3086 GCA_964456885.1 uncultured bacterium
TATTCCATCCGTTGCTGTTGATCTCCAATACTCCCAACAATAGCTTCGCCTGTATTGATACCGATCCCCATTTTAAGAGAGGTCTTAATCTCCTGCTCCCATTTTTGACGCAGCTTGGAAAAAACGTAATGCATCTCTTTTGCGGCCATAACGGCGTTTCTCTCTTGTTCAGGATCATCATCGAGAGGGATCCCAAATTCGGCCATGATCCCATCCCCGATCAATTTATCGACGGTCCCATTGTGCTTGAAGATGATATCGATCATCTCTTTGAAATATTCATTGAGAAGGGATACAACGACTTCCGGGGTAATTTTTTCTGATAAGAGGACAAAATCCTTAATATCGGCAAAGAGGACAGTGATTTTGCGCCTTTCTCCCCTGAGTTTAATATTCCCCTTTGCTTTCGAAATTTTCTCTAGAATATGTTGGGAAACGTAATGAGATGCATTATTCTTAAAAACCTCTTGTTGTTGCAATTGCTCCGCCATTTTATTCATCGAGTCTGCAACGATCCCAAATTCATCATTCGTTTTTAGACGGGCCCGATATTCGAAATGGCCTTTTCCAATTTCTATCGCCGCTGTATAAATCGCATTGAGCGAAGCGATCGCTTTTCGGGAAAAGATAGTAGCTGCGGTTAGCGCAATCAGTAAGCTCCCAAGAAAAGAGGGGAGGGTCAGTGTAAAAAGGCGGTTAAAATAGTTCTTCAAAAGATCGGAGGAAATATCTGCACCCACAGTTCCCTCATAGACCTGTTTGCTATTGTAGATTGGCGCATAGCCTGTGATCCATTCCCCCCACTGATCTTTGGTCAGTCTTTTTGCCGAGTAGGGTTTATTTAGATGGTCGTAGAGAAAAGCATCAGACGCCCCTCTATTTTCATCCCCAAAAAGGGAGATGTCTTTCGGGTTTTCCTCAGTATCCATGACGAAAAAGAATTTGTGCGGCTCTTTGGGATCTGGGCGCGATATGTAGAGGTATTGGAGGTAAATATCGGTTCTCCGATTGGCATCGCGCGCTTTCCGAAGTTTCTTCAAGAGCTGTTCGTAAGCGGGTAGGCTAGTGTCTTGCGGTGTTTTAATCTGCTCCAATAGATCTCCATCCACTAGCGCTGCTGTTGTGGCGGCGATCGATACAACATGGCTTTGTAACTGGTGGAGAAATTCTCCATAGGTGGCCTTGCTGATGAGGCCTAAAGCAAAAATAATACTAATGATGGAGAGGCCGACGAAGGAAAAGTAGAGTTTAGTTTGAAATTTCATCTTGGTCTTCTGTGTATCACGAGAAAATTTATTTTGCAATTTAGTTGCGTTGAATAGTACACGTTAAGTTATGAGAAAAATTATTTTTTACTGTTTTGCTTTGACCCTTTTAGCTAAGGAAGAAGAGGGGCCGAGCGGACCCTGGTTTACGGCACCCCTGATTGAGCCGCGAGGGACGGTCCTTAGTGGGAGTCCATTTGAGTTGAACTCGTATGTGTATTACAACATAGAGAGCGGAGAGTATAACGGCGACTGGGAAGCGGTAAAAGCTCCTCATTTTTACTCTTTCACTCCCCAATGGTTTGCATATATCTCGTTGACCTCCTGGATGGATCTCAATCTTGTTCCCCAATTTTCTGTAAATTGGACCGAAGGAGAGCAATCGGTCGGATTCAACGATTTTGCCGTAGCTTTAGATTTTCAACTTTATCCGGCAGATGCGGAGGGGTGGTTCCCAGGAGTGAAGGGATCGGTGAAAGAGTTATTTCCTACAGGAAAATATCAAAAGCTGAACCCTACTAAACTTCTGACCGATCAGATGGGACTCGGCTCCTATATCACCTATTTTAACCTCGTGTTTTATAAACAGTACCACCTCTCAGGGATCCACTACATGTCGATGACTTTAAGCGGCGAGTATGGGATCCCCTCTTCCACGCACGTTCGGGGGCTAAATGCCTATGGAGGGGGTGCAGATTGTCGAGGGAAAGTCAAACCGGGTAATACTTTCCAGGGGATTTTAAGTTTCGAATATAATCTCACTCAAAATTGGGCCTTAGCTCTCGATAATGTGTGGGCTGTAGCCGAGTCGGACCGATTTAAAGGGGATCCGGGCTTTGATGAAGAGGGAGAAGAAGCTGTTATGGGAAATCCCTCTTCAGCCTCTCTCAGTTTTGCTCCAGCTATCGAATACAACTTTGGAGAAACACTAGGGCTGATCGTTGGCTGTTGGTTTTCCCCTCTGGGTCGGAATAGCTCCCAATTTCAAAGTGTTGTGGCAAACTTTTACTTTGATTATTGAGGCGTCCTCAGGGGGATAGGTTCATACCCTGCTGAATTGATGAGATTCGCTTCATAGCCCGATTATTTGGATAGGTTCGTATAGCTTGTCGTAAAATTCTCCTTTATTCGTATTAATAACCAAAAATCTAGAATTGGTTCATTTTAATATAATATTAAATCCTGGCCTGCATATAATTTTCCTCTTTTGAAAATCAAGGATGATCGATGGGGCGGATAAAAAAAATAAAGATATTCGGTTTGCTGCTAATGGGTGGAGCTCTTTTAGCGGTTCCTTTAGGTCTATCTGGCTGCGAAAATAGAGAAGCATCCTTATCGAAAGAGCAGCCTGTCACCTCTTCTCCTTTAAAAGGGGTAGAGTGGGTTCGGAAATGTGTAGAGCAGTACCCGGAGATCCAGTGGCTCGCCGATGCGAATGTGCGGAAAACAGAAGAGGGGCAAGCAACGGCTCAAGGCCCCTATTCGGAGCAGCTCTTTAGTCAAAAATTCGTTGAATTTGATCGGACCATCATGACTCTCCGTTGTCTCCAGCTGATCTTAGATGGGAGTGAGAAAGCATACGAGGAGTTCACAGCGGCTCAGCCCGTAGATGCAAAACTTTTGAGAGAGAGTTTTGATGCGCTCCATTCAGAGGGGCTTCAACTGGTCCAATCGAACTATCGAGGGATGTCTGAAAGGGAGATGATAGAGGCGATGGAAGCGGCTCTTGTTCTTGGAGACATCGGAAAAAGTGAAAAGGCGAGAGCTCTTTTTAAACCGTATGGAGCTGCGGCCCCCGATCATGACGATTTCCATGGAGAA
>CAYWDE010000244.1:0-3083 GCA_964456885.1 uncultured bacterium
ACATCGATAAAGATTGAAGCGATTGACTCACTCCAAACACCTTCCCTTGATTTTCTTTGCCAGCTAGATTGGAAAGTAAAGCCAAGAGATTGATAAAAATCGAAGAGCCGCAAATCGCGCAAAGAGGAAATAGGGCGTACCACCAAGAAATCGAAGTGAAAAAAGCGACTCCGATTATACACACACCTACAACGGGCATACAAAATAAAATAATCGATTCAGTTTTAAATTGCTCCCCTATCCCCCGATTCAATGCGATCGAAGTGGCTAGCCAAAAGAGGGAGAGATACCCTGATAGAAGTCCAATTTCCGATTGATCAAACTGAAATCTTTGCACAAGCAACGTGGGGTAAAATAGGATATAAAATCCCCAGCCGGTATAAAAAAAGAAAGTGACGATCAGCCATATAGGCATGTGCCGAATTTTTGACAGCCTAAAGAGGTTCTTAATCTCCTGTTTCCAATCGTGTTTTTCTCGGTGCGTTTTGACATACGTCTCTTTAAACGCTTTCGCAACCCAGATATAGTTGATCAAAAATAGGATAGCGACGATCCAGAAGGGCGTTGCAAAATCGGCCCAAGGGACATATTTCTTAGAGGAGAGAAACCCTCCAAGAGGAGGCCCTACAACCCAGGAGAGGCCCCCTGCGATCCCAGAAAGGGAGAGGTTTTTTGTTTTTTCCCTCTCAGAGCTGATATCGGCAATAGCGGCTTGAGCTGTTGCTGCATTTGCAGAAAACACACCAGATAAAATGCGGGAGATAAAAAGGAGGAGCAAACTCTCATACCAAATAGAAATCGCGGAGAGGACAAAGCTGATACCTGCAGAAAAGATCGTCCACTCGAGGATTTTTTTTCTCCCCAAGTGATCGGAGAGAGCCCCCACAACCGGCATGAAAAAAAACTGAGTCAATGGGTAGCATCCGATTAAAAGTCCTAAAAAGATATTTCTACTTTGTAACGAGATGTCTGGATTGAGAAAATGGCTATTTGGATCCAGCAGAAGCGGAGCAAACACTGTGAGGACTACTCCCCAACCTAAGGCATCGTTAAAAATAGTGAAAATCAACGAATATAGAGAGCTTTTCCGAATCATGAAACCTCATCAGTAGAGCATCTGATATTGTCAGAGATATCTATTTCGATCTTTAAAAAATTTCCCCCTCTTGAAATAATCGGCCCATGAACGCGGAACAAAGAATCCAAAACTGGCTAGAGGGTCCCTACGACTCTGAAACAAAGGCGGAGATCCACCGCCTACAACAATCCGATCCGAAAAGTTTAACCGACGCCTTTTTCAAAAATCTCTCCTTCGGAACAGGGGGGATGCGCGGAATTATGGGGATCGGTTCCAATCGGATGAACATCTATACCATCCGGATGGCCACCCAAGGACTAGCTAATTACATTAAAATAGAGGGAGTAGCTCCCCATACCGTTTTTATCGGTTATGATGTGCGCCACCACTCTCGTGAATTTGCCGAAGAGACAGCCAAAGTATTTTCCGGCAACGGGATGCGCGTTTTGCTCTCGAAAGAGATCTGTCCAACACCCTTAGTCTCTTTTGCTTGCCGCTATTACAAATGCAGCGCAGCTGTGATGATCACAGCCTCCCACAATCCCCCTCAGTATAACGGCTATAAAGTCTACTGGTCTGACGGATGTCAAATCGTCCCCCCACATGATGCAGGGATCATCCAAGAGGTGCAAAAAATCACAAGCCCTAGCCAGGTTCTCCTAGGCTCTAGCTACGAAGAGATCGGCTCTGAAATCGATGAGGCGTATCTCAACGAGTTGAAAAAATTGCAGATGCGTCCAGAGTTATCCCATATCCCCCTTAAAATCCTCTACACCAATCTCCATGGCACTGGAATCCGCCTCATGCCTAAAGCGTTGAAAGAGTGGGGTTATACACACCTCTCTTTCGTTGAAAAGCAGCTCCCCCTCGATGGGAATTTCTCCTTTGCCCCCTCCCCTAATCCCGAAGAAGAGAAAGCCCTTAAACTCGGGATCGAGCAGCTCAACCAAGAGCGGGGCGATCTCCTCATCGCTACAGATCCCGATGCAGACCGGATCGGCCTTGCGATTCCAGGGACCCGTTTTACAGGGAACCAGATCGCCTGCCTCTGCCTCCACCACATTTGTAAAACTCTCACTGAAAAAAAAGAGTTCCCACAGAACGGCGCTTTCATTAAAACGATCGTTACCACCGAACTTTTCAAAGAGATCGCGACGAGCTACGGAGGGAAATGCATCGATGTCCTCACCGGCTTTAAATACATCGGAGAGCTCATCGGCATCTGGGAAAAAGCGTTCGATGGCTACCAGTATATCTTTGGCGGAGAAGAGTCCTATGGCTACCTTTTTGGAACCTTTGTCAGAGACAAAGATGCGATCTCTTCAGCATGTCTCATCGCAGAGACCGCCGCCGCCGCAAAAAAAGAGGGGAAAACGCTCCTCGATCAGCTCCACGAGATCTACCGGAAATATGGGATCCATCGGGAGACGCTCAAAAACCTCTCTTTCCCCGATACCCAAGCGGGGATGGAGCAGATGACGACCCTCATGAAAAAACTCCGCGCCACCCCTCCTACTCAAATCGGCGGCATCCCCGTTACCCTTTTCGAAGACTATCTTCCTGGGAAAGAGAATCTCCCCCCTTCCGATGTGCTCCGCTTCTGGCTAAACGATAAGACGAAACTCGTGATCCGCCCCTCAGGGACAGAACCGAAAGTGAAAATCTATGCTGAAGTTGTACAAAAGACGGGCCACAATCTCAATCAAGAGCTCGAACAAGCAGATCTACGCCTTAAAAACCTGATCGAAGCTTTCGAACGCGAAATGCACAATATCTCTAAATAACGGGACTCCAATTTCATTGCTTTTTAAAATACACCTCTCATAAAATAATTCGCTTACAATTCAAAGGTGAATTCATGTCAAATATATCCTACTTCAGAGCAGGGGTTTCTTGTTCCCCATTCATTGGTATCTTCGTCAGTTTATATAATGCTGTTGAAGTCGGCCTAGAACTTCAACCCACCTCTTTTAACAAGGCCTTATTTAAATTTAAGATCGATAAT
>CAYWDE010000245.1:0-3080 GCA_964456885.1 uncultured bacterium
TCCCTATTAAAATATCCGATAGATCTAAAGTACTCATTCTTGGGGGAATAGGAACTTGTATTGGATGTTATATTACTCTGGAAAATTTTGAACCGATTCTAAATTGTATGGGAAGCGCAATAGGATCTATAGGGGCTATTATTCTACCTACTTATTTTTTTGGAGTAAAAAGACCTAATTTCTATGCATCTTTTTTCAGTTGGTTTATAGGATTTATATTTTCTGTGGTTTCATTGTCACTTGAATTTTCCATCACAAAAATTACTGTTTTAGATGCTTTTCTCATCTCATTTATTCTACAATTAGCAACCAATCTATACTTATTAAAAAAACAAAGACATAAACAAAAATGTTACGTAACACACGCGGCGGAATCTTCATAGTCATGTTTAAAAAAACAGATAAATAAAATAGATAGAGAAGCTAACTAAAAGGCATAAGAAGACTTCCACAATAACCCAAAAAAGAAATTTTCTTATGCCCATACAATTACTCTAAAATAAAGGCGCAGGGCTGTAGCTATAGCAATCGCACAAGGAACAACACAGACCATTCCAAAACTACTAGCTAAACAAATAACATAGCTAAAAGTTCCTAAGGCTTCTGCACCTCGAGTATTACTTATTGCTATAGAGCTAAAGCCGGAAGCGCTAGTTTAGAAATTTTATCACACATTTCCGGGGTTTTACAAGCCGAAATTTAGGAATTTCCGGAATCCAATTAGAAACATTAGATTTAAAGATTGAAATTGAGAAAACCATATCATAAGGCTCCAAAAGTAAAATGAGGGTATAAATTACCTTATTTTAGTGTTTACAAATGACCTTTGCCTATTACAGGAATGGACCAAAACAGCTTAGTCGTTGGACTTTTTTTATATTGAGAATTTGGCGAGTTACAAGAACAATTTTTTAAGCACAGTTTTACATTCACCTTTTGGCTGCCTAGGAAACTTTTATATTATAGCATTTCGCTCTCACCTAATTGTAGCCCCTTTTTTGGGGGTCTAAAAACTGAATCTCTTGTTTCCAATAGGGGGAAGTCTCTTTTCAACTCAAAAATACATGTAAAGCTATGCTTTGAAAATTATTGAGCAGATTTATTTCTATATTTTTAATTTAAAAACCCGAACTGCAATAATTCATTTCCTTTTTGAATTAACTCCAATTTTGATGAGCAACCAAGCTTTTCCTTAATTCTCTCTATATGGTGCTCCACGGTTCTTTTAGATCTAAAAATCTGGGAAGCACTTTCATTGGCTGAAAATCCATTAAGCATCAATTTGATGATTTTGATTTCTATTAAAGATAAAGTACTAATTCCTTCCATCCCTATTTTCTTAAGAAAATTCAACTTTGCAGCTTTGGTTTTGGATACGGGGGTTCTATTTTGATGAAAACAAGGTCCTATAATTTCTCCAATATTGATCTTACAATCATCAAGAGAACGTACAAGATATGCATTTTCCTTCTTGAAATTTTCAGCAAATAAGTTAAAAAACCCTACTTCATTTAAAAAAAACGTTGCTTGGTCATCAGAAGAAATTCCAGAAGAAAATCCAAATTCTTCTATCCCATTTAAGGTTTTGTGAACTATTCTAAGCCATAGCTGAAAATTAAATTTCTCTTTACGGGGGAGGACAACACCGTTAAGCTCCTCATGTGGAGCCTCTCTAATGAGTGAAATCCCAGGTTCTAAATATTTTGGATGCGAGAAATAAGGATACGTAAGATATAAATGTTCTGAAGTAAAATAATCAGCCCAGTGCAAATTACTATCTAAATTAGAAAAAAAACCATCATTACTTATTCGACAGTAATAAAACTGATTAATACCAAAAGCATCAAATAACCCACAACAAGATTTATTAATCTGTTTACTAAATTTTACCGTTACCTCTTTAAATAAGTCACTATATGATGGCATAAAAAACCCAGAATAAGGCTAACATCAATTTTCCCCTATTTCAATAAAATATCCTATATCTTCCAACTGGCGAGCTTTCTGAACAAGCTCAAATTTAGAATCGCATTCCAGTTTCATCTTTATTCTTTCAACATGGTGTTCTACTGTTCTCTTGGAGCGGAAGATTTTAAGCGCTATCTTTTCTGCAGAATAACCTAGAGCGATGAATGGGATAAGTTTCCTTTCTATTGGGGAAAGATCAGCTTTAACCCCCCAATTTTTAAATATGGATTGCCGATTGACTTTTTCCTGTTGAATCAATCTATCCGTATAGAAATCTGGGCCAATTAGACTGACAACATTTATCTGGATTTCTTCCAGTTGCGAAAGAAATTTTTTCTCTTCTTTAAATTTTTGGATAATAAGACGAAAAATGGGAAGTTCATTTAAAAAAACACCAGTTTGGTTATCGCTTGAACTAGGGGACGTAAAACCGAATTCTTCGAATCCGTCAGATGTTTTATTATGAAAGACTAGGGTCTGATGATCCCCAAATTTTTTCTCCCAAGACAAGCATACCTTTTGAAGGTAAGGATTTTGAACATTTTTTCGTAACGTTATCCCCGCCTTGAAGAATTTTGGATCAAATAAATATGCTTTGTATAAACCTTCTGCTGCGAAAATTTCTGTCCACTCAGCAAAACTCCCTACAAATGAAACGTTTCCAGTATTATTTATTTTAAAATACCATTTACTATTATTTTACCGTCCGTTATATTTTTTTCATGAATAAATTTAACTATATGGTAACCTTTGATCCAACTTCTCAGAGATTAAAGCCATCCAAACGGGAGTTTGGAGCCATAACGAACAGGATGAACGTCCTTACAGGGGTAACAATAAACGAATTCTCAACTTTGGTTGGAAGTGAACATCAATACACATGGTGTGGTGGTACATTCGATGGAATTGTAAATAATTCTAACTGGGTCTCGCAACAGGTATTTGGTCTAGATTTCGATAATGATACAATCACCGTTGAAGAAGTCTACAAAATCTTAGCAGAGTACAATATTATTCCACAGGTATGGTACAGTACTTTATCTAGTTCAGAAAAACACAAAAAATTCAGAGTAATTCTATTTCTGGACATACCAATTACCAATTCTGATATA
>CAYWDE010000246.1:0-1143 GCA_964456885.1 uncultured bacterium
CATGCTCAACTACGTTTTATCCTTTTTTTGGAACACCAAGTCGATGGATCTGGTCCTCGGCTTTTTCGCATTTTTCCTTATCTTGGCCATTTCTAGCTGGCTCAATCTCCCTGTTCTTCACAAAATCATGGTGTTGATCGGTAATGTTGCTGTGATCGCGGTGATCATCATCTTCCAACCCGAATTGAGGGTCGCCCTCTCTAAGCTCAGTTTAAAAAGTCGTAGATCAAGAGAGATCACCGAATTTGATAAATTTTTAGATCAGCTAGCCACCTCTGTATACCGGATGTCTGAAAAACGGATTGGAGCTCTGATTGTCCTCGAAAACGAGGATTCCCTTGAAGAGTATGCTCAAAAAGCGGTCCTCCTGAAAGCAGAGTTTTCTCCTGAACTTTTAGAGACCATTTTTTCGATCAATACTCCCCTCCATGACGGAGCTGTTATTTTAAGCGATAAGACCATTTTGGCTGCGGCTGTGATCTTACCCCTTGTGGAAGACTCATCTCAATTGGCAAAATCGATGGGGACCCGTCATAGAGCAGGCCTTGGACTCAGCCATATGACCGATGCGCTCGTCATCGTCGTCTCTGAAGAGACGGGAAAAGTTTCAATTGCTAGAGAAGGGATTATGACCCGCGGGGTTAAAATCGATCGCTTTAAAGGGATTCTCCGGAGCATCTTTAATCCCCCTCGAGCGATGCAGACCAAATTCAGTTTTATGGAGTGGCTCAAAACATGAAGACCCTCTTAATCCGAATTTTCATAGAAAATTGGCCGAGAAAATTGATCTCCCTTATTTTAGCGATGATCATTTGGATGATGGTCAACCACTCAATGACCGTCAACAAAGTGATCCCTAATATCCCTGTTCGAGTCGTCAATTTACCCCCAGACAAGACGATCGAAGGGATGCAGCTTAATGGAACTTTGAGTAGAAGGATCTCTTTAACCATCATCGGCCACAAGACGGCACTCGACGGGATTTCCGCTAGAGATCTCGAAATCGTTATCGATGCGAAAGATAAGTCCCAAGAGTGGGTCGCAAATATCGAAAAGAAAAATTTAATCAGCCTCAATCCCGATCTCGATGTTGCTAAACATGTCTCTAAAGTGATGCCTGTCGAAATGATTGTCCGCCCCAGT
>CAYWDE010000246.1:1153-3057 GCA_964456885.1 uncultured bacterium
AAATTAGTTACAGAGAGGATCCCGATCACAGTGACGCCCCCGATTGGAGAGGTCCCTAAAGGGTACCAATTCCTCGATGTCTACCCCTCCCGCCTATTTGTCTCTGTCCACGGTCCTGAGGAGGCAGTAAAGAGGCTTAAGACCCGAGGGTTAAAACTCACTTTTAACCTCAACGACATCAGACAAGAGGATCTCGATGCCCTGAAAAGTGCCTACCAGGAAGATAAATCGGATGAGATCAGTTTTTCGGTTCCCGACTCTTGGAAAAAAATCTCCCTCCCCCTCTTATCTGAAACCCAGATCGAAATCGATGATCCCCTTGCAAAAGCTCTACGGATCGATTTTTCCCGCCAAGACCTGCTTCAGATCGGTTTTTCCATCCCAGTCACTGTGTTTTATCCCCCGAAGTATAGCCACACTCTAAATCCAGAGACTTACACTTTGGCGATGAACGATTTCATCAGCAAGAAAAACGGGATCAAAGTCTTTAACTCCCCCCTTTATGCTCAAGGGGTGAGCCGCCTCTTTCTCGACACGGTTAAAGATATGGTCCAAATGGTGATCATCGCTGCTCCCAAATCGGAAAGGGAGACCCTCCTTTGGAATGCCCAATTTATGTATCCGCATGAATTGGAAAACCGATATGTGACCAGAGCGATCGCCGAGTCGAACGATATCATCTATGATGTACAACCCCATTTAGTCGAAGATTACCTCCGTAACCGGTTCCGCAATTATATGGAACGGTTCCGCCTCTACACTCCTGACAATCAAAAACTCTCCTTAAAAATTGAGCTTAAGGCGAATGCGATTTCGGTAACCCCGCAAAACTATCCATGAGCCATGTCGTCCTCCTAAAATCTCGCTCCAATAATCAAGGGGGGTTAGAAAAATATGCTTCCCGGATTGCCAAGGCGTTTAAAGAGAGGGGCTCCCGGGTGACGATTCTCACAACAGGAGAGGGGCTCCCCAATGGAGAAATCCCCCTCTTCGCGACAAAAACAATCCCTTGGCCCGCTTTTTTAAGGATGGAACAATTCGACACATTCGTCAAAAATTGGCTAAAAAAAAATCGGGCCGATCTCGTCTTTGGGATGGATCGGAATAGGAACCAAACCCATATCAGAGCTGGCAATGGGGTCCACGCAGCCTACCTCCGGAGCCGCATTCTCACCGAAGGGAAGCTGAAAGCTTTTTTATGCCACCTAAACCCGCTCCATCGGAAGATTTTGGAGCTTGAACAAGCCGCTTTTGAAAACCCAAATTTAAAAAAACTGTTCACAAATTCCCACATGGTCCGGAACCAGGTATTGGAATACTACAAAGTGGATCCTGCAAAAATCGAAGTGATCCACAATGGGGTCGAATGGGAAGAGATGGAGTTTGATTTTTCAGAATGGGAAAGAAAAAAAGGGGTTGGTCTTCAAAAATTTGGGCTCGATCCGAACCATTTTCAACTCCTTTTTATCGGCAATGGCTATTTGAGAAAAGGGTTAGACAAACTCCTCTTTGCCCTAGCTCAAATAAAAAATGAGCCGTTCCAACTTTCGGTGATCGGAAAAGACAACCAGATAGATCTCTATAAAGCCAAAGCCGTTCAACTAGGTCTTAAAGACAAAGTCCACTTCTTTGGCCCCAGCCAAGAGATCCGCCTCTTTTACCAGCTTGCCGACTCCCTCGTCATCCCCTCTTTTTATGACCCATTTGCTAACGTCACAGTGGAAGCCTTAGCAATGGGCCTCTTCGTCGTCTCCTCTAAACAGAACGGAGGCCATGAGATCCTCTCTCATGAAAATGGGACTGTGATCGGAGATCTTTTAGATCCCGATGCGATGCTCCAAGCCGTTAAGACTGCTCTCAATCATAAGAAAACAAACAAAAGTGCAATTGAAATACGAACCAGT
>CAYWDE010000247.1:0-3034 GCA_964456885.1 uncultured bacterium
CTGGCAGTCCAGCACGTTTCCTTCAAACATTCGTGCATTTCCTCATCGCTAAGCAGTTCTGGTCTCCACAACACCGCAAGAGTCTTATTTTCTAAGTTGTGCATGGCTGCCTTCCTGATAGTTTTGAAAGATTTTTGATTGAAGTGCTTCGACCATCGTATGCATATGAGCGCTTGGCAAATGAACGTAATGCCTGGTCATCTGAAGGGTCTGGTGGCCGAGCAACTCTGCGATGACCAAAGGACTGTTTTCAATCGTTGCTGCTTGAGAAGCCGCCTGATGACGCAATCCATGGAAAACAAATCCTTCTATCCGAGCTTTTTGCAAAGCTCTTTCCCAAGCAGATCGGATATCAACAGGCTGGTTGGAATAATTGGGAGATGGAAAGACCAAGCTATCAGCGCGCTGCTGTTTGTGTCGTTCTTGCAAAAGCCCTAGCAATAGGCCGGTAATCAAAACAGATCGTGAACGACCATTCTTCGTCCTCTCAAGCAGAATTGTTCCTGTGGGTTCTCCCAACTGTATATTTCTCCATCTAAGCCCCATGATTTCGCCTTTGCGCATACCTGTTCCCAGAGCAAGAGCAACGATCAAAAACAAGTCTTTCGATCCACTCTCTTGGCATGATTGCAAAAGCCTTTGCTGCTCCTCTTCGGTTAATACCCGCTTTCTGCCTTGCGCCTGTTTTGGCTTTTCAATCTTAAAAACGGGATTCTCTCTCATCCACTCCCACTCTTTGACCGCCTTTGAAAAGACATGAGACAAACTGCTCAGATAGCGCACCACCGTTGTAGGAGAGCGGAGCTTTCCGCTTCTAACAAAGCCCGCAAGCAGCTCATCCCTTTTTTCTGCGATTATGCTAGGCCGCACTTGAACTAACAGCAAATGCCCAAGTTCATCCTTCCACCAAGTCAGGTGCCGAAGAACATTCTTGGCATTCCGTGGCTTCCCAGGCAGCACCCTCTCGATGTAGAGGTTGATCAGATCCGCAAGGGTGTGTTTGGTTGCAGGATTCGTGAATTCATAGCGATCCTGCTCAATTGCCGACTCCATATCCCTCTTCCACTTTTTAGCCAAAGTCTTAGACCTAAATGACCTGTCAAAACACTGACCGCCCTTCATCCGAATACGCACTCGATAGGTTTGACAGTGCCTATGGGTCCTCACGATAATTCCTCTGAGATCATTTTCCACCTTCTCGGGGCTCTCTTTCTGTTCCATATTTGCTCCTATTGTTATAGCACGAGTTTAGTTGTAAACGATCGAATTCTATTGCAAACTGTTGGAACAAAAAATGGCGTCAGTGAGAAAATTCATTTAATTGACATTCGAGGATCGATGAAAAAGGTTAAAATTTATTGTGATTCTGGCGCAGATATCTCAAAAATTAGAAGCATAGAACATTGCGAACTGTATCAGTTTCCTTACGATTCTCCTCATAGACCGAAAAAGCCACTTTTACTCGCTAAACCTTCAGCAGCGCAATGGAGAGATTGTCATGCTGCTTGGATGGAATTTTCAGAGATAACTTGGGCAGATTTTTGTGAGAGTAACCTTCATTCACAAATGGAAGCAATTATAGGCTCTGAAAATCGAAGAGATGTTTTGCATTTTGATTCTGCCTATAAAACGGCCTGCAAACTTTTTCTCACTTCAGACAAAGGGGATATTTGGTCCAAAAGAGATGTGCTAGAATCTCTTACGGGTATCAAAATCTTCCACACTCCATTCGAGATTGAAAAAGTTGTAGAGCATCTTTCTATGCTTATTGCTTCTATTTAGAGAGGGTCGGCCCGATCAAGCAAGGCCACAATCGTCTTCTCAGACACAGGCTTGTAATCCCAAACTTCGACAGAAAGATTAAGTTGGCGGTCAACAAGCTTATTGGGGCGTTTTTCATGTACATGACCATGGAGTTGAAAATGAGGCGGAGCCGGCTGACTGGGGATATGAACTAGTTCAACTTGATGTCGACCGATCTTGATGAAAGCCGACTCTAGAGCAAGCGAAAATCCAATCTTATGCATTTTAGCAGGGGTGCCATCATGGTTGCCCCGAATGCAAATCTTATTCCCGTGAAGACGCACGCAAAGATCGGCAAGAAAGTCTGTCGTGCCAAGGCCAAAATCACCTAGAAAGAAAACGGTATCCTCAGGCGCTATAAGCGCATTCCAATTCTCAATAAGTCTCTCATCCATCTCGTTTACAGATTGAAAAGGGCGTCCAGTATAACGGATGATATTGGCGTGAGAAAAGTGTGTATCAGATATAAACCATTTATTCATTTCTATCTCTATTGGCTAAAAGGTCACCAGCTTCTTTACAATGCGTTCAAAAGCAAGCTTCTTCAATTGACCCGCTGGATCTTGAGACTCTAGCTTAGACCAATCAGCGGGAGAAGCTTGATTCATCCAGTTGGACAATTGCTTCTGAAATGTCTGTCGCCATTTGGGATGCTGCTTAGAGAGGAAAGCGAACTCCGTAAACGCTTGGTCAGAAAAATCTCCCAACTGCGTGGCTACGAACCAGATCCCATAGAGATCCTTAAGCATCTTTGATGAACTCTTTCGCTTGGTAAAAGTAAGCCCTTTATGAAAAATCCATGCGCCAGGTGAGACGACCTTTCCCGCTTCTCCTGAATAGGTTCGAAATTCCATTGTCGTTTGCAGGCTCAGCGTCAAATAGCTCAAGGGCTGAGCAACAACGCCTGCAATCACAACATTTTTATTCTTATCATCTCGAGTTGCCGAGTCGGTTAAAAACTCGATCTCTACTTCTACGCCATCGATCTCTTTCACAAAGCTTTCGGTTGCAGGAATATCGACATCTTTGAAGACGTGAGTAAAGCCTGCTTCATTGAGATATTTGGCGATGTTCTTTTTAGAAATCTCAGGAACTTTTCTAGGAATCAACGAGTCAATATCACGCGTTCCAACAGGGAAATTCTCGAGCTTGGGATCGGCGAGGTAAAGCTTGTAAATGAAAAGAGCAAAACCACCCCCAATAACAACAAACTCTCGCCATGGTCCAAGTG
>CAYWDE010000248.1:0-3031 GCA_964456885.1 uncultured bacterium
AAGCGGGGATGTCTGGGCCGCTGATCGAGGAGTAAACAACGCTGCTTGGAACATGGGCCGCAATCGCATCGATCTGATCGGGAAATAGAGCCCCTAAAATGAGAGATAATTCAGCCCCCCGAGAACCACCCCAAAGCCCAATCCGTTCAATTCCCGGCTCCTGTTTAAGTCGCCGAATCGCTGTTTCGAAATACTCTAAAGGGATTTGTTTTAATCGAGGGGGCAAAGACTCTAAACCAAAGTAGGCGAGAGCAAGAGTCGCAAACCCCTCTTTGGCCAACGCTTCAGCCCGCGATTCATTTAAACCGCCGCTAGAGCCTCCCAACACGATAATCGCAGAAGAGGGGTTCCCTTGTCGGAAGAAGGTCCCTATAAGTCCATTTTCACGGATCTGAGTTTTTTTCATTGGTTGCAGATACCTTGTGTATAGATTCTATTGCGCCCCTTTTTTTGGCTAGTTTTTTAAAACCTGTTGCACACTTATGGTTTTTCTATAGAATGTTCTAACATGATCCACTACCTACTATCTGTTATGACCTTATTCCTCTCTCCCACCGATCCCCGTTTGAATCAAGAATCAGAAGTTGTCTGCCCTTGTGAAATCACCTCTGATGAGACTCAAGAAACAATTGAACAGATGTTTCGAGTCGCTTTTGGAGAAACACAAGACAGATCGAAAGCGATTATGGTGGGGCTGGCAGCTCCTCAAATCGGGATCCAAGAGAGAATCATCCTTGTCGATACAGCAGCAACAGGAGTGTTTACTAAAGATTCTAGCCCCCCTCCCCCTAAAATGGAGGTTTTCATCAATCCAGAGATTCTCTGGCAATCGGAAGAGCAACTTCTCTGGAGAGAGGGGTGTTTTTCGACAGGCCCTATTTGCGGCATTGTCCCCCGCTCTAAACAGATATTGGTCAGAGCCTACGACCGGGAAGGGAATCTCATCACTCAAGAATATGAAGGATATGTAGCCCGTATTTTTCAACATGAGATCGACCATCTCAATGGGATCCGATTTCCAGACAGGGTTTCGAATGGGGAAGACCTCCATCTCGTCGAGCGAGAAGAGCACCCTCTATATCGGTTAAACTGGGCAAATTGGTCTAAAAAATGTCCGCGAGAGAAGTGGTTGGAGATGAAATGTGGACATAATCTCTAACACCCCTTGGTGGGTCTACCTCCTTTTTCTCTATTTAGTAGGTATCGGGCTTAACGCCCTAAGACCCCGAACAATCTCTATTAAACGGCTCATCCTGATCCCCGGAATCCTCACAATTTGGAACATCGCCTTCCTGATGGAGCGCCTCTCAGAAAAATATTTCTTTTTGCTCTTTTGGGTCGTCGGATTATCCATTGGAGTTCTCATCGGATGGCAAACGGTCCATTCTTGGGAAACCAAAGCAGATCAGGTAAACAAAACTCTCCATCTACCAGCAACTTGGTCTACATTAATCCTCATCCTACTCGTATTTGCAGTCCGCTATTTCTTCCTCTTTCATTACGAATTATATCCTCAGTTTTACAACCATTTTTTTCTCGCCGATTCGATCTCTTCAGGAGTCATTACAGGGATCTTTGTCGGGAGATCGCTCGAGCTGTATCAGAAGTATAAAAAAGGGTAGAAGATGCGTTTTATTTTTCTGATCCTTTTACACCTCTCTCTTTTTGCTGCCGACTTTGATTGCATTATTGTAGGGACTAGCCCCTTCTCCCTTTTTGAAGCTCTCTACCAGCACCATTCTGGAAAAAAAGTGTTGATTCTCGAAGAAGCTCCCTTTTGTGGGGGAGCATGGAAAGGAATTGAGATCTGCGGATTGAGAAATGTGGACTTAGGGTGCCACCATATCGGAAACGATCCTGAATTGAAGGCTTTTTTAGAAGAGTATTTAAACTGCAAAATTGTGTCGATGGACAATCCCCTCGCCCCGTTCACCCCAAAAGAGAGTCCCAATGGGTGGTATTTTTCTAAAGGCTGCTACGAACTAATTGAAAATCTCCTCAAAAAAATCGCTGCCAGCGATATAGTGCTGCTCACGGAGCAAAAAGCGGAAAATGCGATCATAGATCCGATAGCGCGGATAGCTAAAGTCGAAACAAAGACCCACACTTTTACTACAGATAAGCTCATTGTCACCCCGATGAGCCGCCTCACTCTCAACGGTTCATCCCTTTCTGAAAATTACCCTAAAACCCGCTACTTCCACCTCTATCTCTTGATCGAAGATCCAACTCCCCCCCGATTCACCTACCAGAAAGGGAAGATCCGAGGAATTTCTAGAATGATGAATTTAACCCATTTTGTCGGCTTAGCAGGAACCGGCAGAGAGTTGATCGTTGTTCAGACACAAAATGAGCTGATGTTAGCCGATCCAGAAGCGATTCTAGAGGGGCTAAAGAAGAACAATTGGATCGATCCCTCCGCCTATATTTTGAGAGCAGAACCCTATATTTACGAATCGGGAACCTTCCATCAAGGATCGATCCAACAGGTACGAGCACAAGGGATCGTAGAACTTCTTCAAACGGGCCACCTGAGAACCCTTTCAAAATACCTTTCCAAATGGAAACAAGTTTTAAAATAAGTCAAAAATCGGAATAATCCAAATTTTGTTTACATAGGGATTCATTCGTGAAAAAATCGCTCGGTCCATATCAATACTACTCTTTACCCGATCTTGTAGGGAGACATTCTCGCCTCCCCGTATCTATCCGGATCATGCTCGAGTCGCTGATGAGAAATTGCGACGGGAAAAAAGTGAGGGAAGAAGACATCAAAAGATTGGCTCACTACAATGCAAAAAATCCCGACCCAAAAGATGTCCCTTTCTGTGTAGCAAGGGTGATTTTACAAGATTTCACAGGCGTCCCCCTTTTAGTGGATCTCGCCGCGATGCGGGATGCGGTCTCCGATCCGAAAAAAATTGAGCCCCTCGTTCCGGTCGATCTTGTGATCGACCATTCAGTTCAAGTGGACCGTTCGGGAACCGCCGACGCTTTTTTATTCAATCTCCAGATCGAATTTGAGCGTAAT
>CAYWDE010000249.1:0-1187 GCA_964456885.1 uncultured bacterium
TGTTTTTGAAGGGAGCGTCCACTATTTTGGCCAAGGGTTACAGCTGGGTTATCAGACAATGGATCTCATAGCAGCTCTTCTTTTCGCTACCATGATCATGCCCCACCTTTCTCAAGGGACTAAAGATCCGCGGGTGATTCGCCGCCGTATGACTTCGGCAAGCCTTATCGCAGCAGGACTCCTTATGGTCACCTATATTGGCCTCGGTTGGGTTGCTGCTCACTACAGCTGGACTTTAGGAGAGGTGGCTCCAGAGGATCTGCTGCAACAGATTGCGATCAAAATTCTCGGACCATTTGGGGGGATTATTTCGACTTTTGCTGTCTTCCTCACTTGCTTGACAACTGCGATCTCCCTCTCAGCGGTTTTTTCTTCTTATGTAGAGAAAAATCTCTTCGGAGGGCATTTGAGGCACGCCTCCTCTTTGGGAATCACTCTGGCGTTAACCGCCGCTTTTGCAAACCTAGGTTTTGAAGGGATCGTCAAACTCTGGGGACCAATCCTTGAGGCTCTCTATCCGGCGTTGATTGTCCTCTGTATTTTGAACATCGCTCATCGGCTCTATTTTGTGAAATCGATCCGAGTTCCTGTCTTTGCTGCCTTAGGCATTGCCTTTGGAGGTTACTGCTTCGGTTGATTTTTTATCTCTCCTTTGAGATAGAGCCACTTTTCTCCAACTTTTTGGAACTGGCTCTTCTCATCGAGGAGCCCATGACTTAAATGGGCAATAAAGTGGACCCAATCCTCTCCAAAACTGACGATTTCCAACTTAAGAAACTGGGTCGATTTGCAAAATTGAGAAATCGCCCTTCTCCATTTTTTTAAGTCTTTTTCAAAATAGGGGCTTTGAGGATGGGTTGTATCGATGATGTATTGTACTTTGCCTAACGCGTAGGCAGAGTAACGGGATCTCATCAGAGCGAGCGCAGTCGGCGGAAGGGCCCCATCGTGATAGGGCTTACAGCAATCGGCATACTTTTTTTCAGAACAGCAAGGGCATTTCATTCGCATATCTCAACAAAGCAGTAAATAGGGAGAATAATCATTGCCTTCATGCACAAGTTAACGTAATCGCATACAGAAAATAAAGTATTTACGAAAGGTTGTGGGATCTTTTCTATGGGTCCCTTACAAAGAGGGCAAACCGATTTGATCTTAGCCCAAGAAGTGATACATTCTGTATGAAA
>CAYWDE010000249.1:1201-3029 GCA_964456885.1 uncultured bacterium
GTGTTTGCAGGGTTTAAGCTTACGTACTTTAGCGATTGCTAAAGCATCTAGACAAATTGCACAGATTTTTTCTTCGGTAGCCATCTCTTTTTGAACAAGAGACAAATCGATGAGCACTTCGTGATTTGGTTGATTACTAAGAGCTTGTATCGCCATTTTTTCTTTTTTTTAGAAAGTATTTGAAAAGAGGGAGCATGATAGCGAAAGACTTATATAATCCTAAAGAAAAACTAGATTCTGGAGAGGAGCTTCAATGCAAACGCAACAGCAATTGGCGTACGGACTGCTGACCATCCCCACAATTTGTGGAAAATGCTCAAGATTGTCAGGACGATCAGTGCAGGATAAATCGCTTCCATAATCGGGCCTAAAAACTTAGCTATGCCAGAAAATTCGAGAGTCGATGTGAAAAAGGCGATAGCAAGAGTAATAGAGGCAGCAATTGGGTTATTGATCTTCTCTTTCATTACCTCTTTGCGCAAAAAGTCGGCAAAGAGAGAAGTGAGGACAATCGCTGTCGTTAAGCAAGCTAGGACAACTGCACAGCAAACGATAGGGGCTGCCCAAGCTCCAAGAGAAGCTTGTGCGACAAAACCGAGCATCTCTTGCGGAGGAACCGTGGCCAGCTGTGGGGCGTAGATCGATCCAAGTAGGACCAAAAACACATAAATAATCGATAAAAGGGCCGCCCCAATCAGCGAAGATTTCAAAAAAATCGGGAGAGAATGCTCTTCTGTCGTTTGAGATTTCTTCAAATGTTTAATGACGAATGCAGAGAAAAAGAAGGCCGCCAATAAATCCATCGTTTGATATCCCTGGAAAACCCCATTTTTAAAGCTGGCCCAGCCCGTACTTGAGGTCGGTGTTGGGATGTCGGCAGAGAGAAGCCCAAAGGTTGTAATTGCGCCTAAAGAGAGGAGAAGGAGGGGTGTTAAAAATGTCCCTAAAAGGGGGACGATCCGGTTCTTCCGGACGTTGAGTAAAAATATGAGTCCACATGAAATCAAGCTAAATAACCCAAGAGGAGTAGAGGGGAAAAGGAGGCAAAAAGCGCCATGCGCGACAGTGATGCAGCGAGCCAAAACTCCAAAAGGTCCCATTAAAGAGAGGGCGATGAGGGGGAACCAAAACCGGGCTGGATTGCCTAATCTTCCAAAAAAGTCTGACGAGCTCCCGTTGAAAAGGAACATGGCGAGGATGCCGAGGAACGGGACTAGGACCCCAGTCAATATAATGCCTAAAGAGGCAAGGCCGAAATGGCCTCCGCTAGCTTGACCGACGATTAAAGGAAATACGAGGTTGCCAGATCCGAAAAACATCGAGAACATGGCAAGGCCGGTGGAAAGAATTAAAGTTTTGTTTTTCATCGCCTTATAGTATAAACGGCGTTCAGATTATCCGTCCATCATCCATTTTGGCGATTCTATCAGCAAAATTAAAGATACGGGGGTCGTGAGTTACAACGATGATCGCCCTGTTTTCCTTTAAAGCAATTTTTTTAAGGAGCTCCATCACTTTTTGCCCTGTCTCGTGGTCGAGATAGGCGGTCGGCTCATCGCATACAATCAATCTAGGTTCATGGATCAGGCTCCTGGCGATAGCAACCCTCTGTTGCTGGCCTCCAGAGAGTTCTCTAGGAGATATATGGATTTTTTCGGAGAGATCGAGTTGCCCTAAAAGTTCGCACGCTTTTGCTTCCGCATTTGTTTCTGACGCACCACTTAAAATGAGGGGCACAGCTACGTTCTCAGCTGAGCTAAGCATTGGAACCAAGTTAAAAGACTGAAAGACAAATCCGATATTTTTCCCACGATAGGCTGTTTTTTCC
>CAYWDE010000250.1:0-3020 GCA_964456885.1 uncultured bacterium
AGCGGGTTCACAAGTTGTTGGAGAAAAAAGAGGTCGCTTTCTGCTCTGAGCTCAAAATGGATGGGACCTCAATCTCATTACGCTATGAGAAAGGGAAATTGATTCATGCGGTGACGCGGGGCAATGGGAAGATGGGGGACGATGTAACGGCGAACATCAAGACGATCAAATCGGTCCCCCTAGTTCTGAATGGGGATGATTTTCCAGAGGTGATGGAGGTGCGGGGCGAAGTGTATATGAGTTTAGCCACTTTCCATGCGATCAATGTCGCAAGAGAAGAAGAGGGGCTTGAACCCTTTGCCAATCCGAGAAATGCGGCAGCTGGCTCGCTGAAACTATTAGATCCAAAAGAGGTGGCCAAGAGAAAACTCAATTTAGTCGCTTATGGGATTGCAGGGGAGGGGATCCCCGCCGATACACAGTATGAGGTGATCGGGTATTTGAAGAAGTTGGGATTGCCGGTGAGCCGACCGGAGCATATTGCGGTATGTGACAACTTAGATGAGATCATGGAGTTCGCGGGAAAAATTCAAAAGGAGAGGGAAAAACTCTCTTTTGAGATCGATGGGATCGTGATCAAAGTCAACGAACTGAGATATCATGAACTATTAGGTGTGACAGGGAAGGCGCCAAGGTATGCAGTGGCGTATAAATTTGCTCCCGAACAGGCACTCACCCGGATCAAGGAGATCACAGTGCAGGTGGGGCGGACCGGAGTCCTTACACCCGTTGCTGAATTAGAACCTGTATTTCTCGCAGGGAGCACAATTTCAAGAGCAACGCTCCATAACCGGGATGAGGTGGCGAGGAAAGATATCCGCGTTGGCGATACGGTTGTGATTGAGAAGGCGGGGGATGTGATTCCACAAGTAGTTAAAGTGGACCTCAATCAGCGGCCCAAAGAGAGTCGGGCTTGGCACATGCCAAAACACTGCCCCATTTGCAAAACAGATGTGATCCATGTGGAAGGGGAGGTTGCTGTCCGCTGTCCAAACCCAAAATGTGCAGGGCAAAAGATGAGAAATATCATCTATTTTGCCTCGAAGCATGCGATGGATATCGAGCATATGGGAGAGAGGGTTGTCGAGCAGCTTGTGGAACAGGGATTAGTTGGACGCATTTCCGACATCTATCTCCTCGATGAAATAGCGCTTATGCAACTGGACGGGTTTAAGGAAAAATCGATCCACAATCTTTTGACTAGCATCAACGCCTCCCGTAAATGTCCCCTCTCTAGATTCATCATGGGACTCGGCATTAAATCGGTAGGGACTGAAACGGCGGAACTACTTGCCGAAGAGGCGGGAGACCTCGATACGTTGATGGAGATGGGAGAAGAGGCCCTTCTAGCGATCGATGGGATCGGAGAAAAGACGGCTAAAACCATCGCCGATTTTTTCAAAGATCGGGAGAACCGGGAAGAGATCCGCCTCTTGCTTGCTCATGGCGTAGAGCCGCAAAAAATGAAAAAGAAGATGACCGACCATCTTTTTTCAGGACAAACGTTTGTCTTGACGGGCACCCTCCAAAATTATTCGCGCGATGAAGCCTCTGCATTAATCAAAGAGCGGGGCGGAAAAGTTTCTGGTTCTGTTTCGAAGAAAACAGATTATCTGCTCGCGGGTGAAGATGCAGGATCTAAATACGATAAAGCTAAAGAGCTTGGAGTAAAGATCCTATCGGAAGAAGAATTCCAAAAAATGGTATAGATTTTTTTTGCTCGAAAATTCATGATGCTGAAAAGAAGAGGGTGTTCTAAGGAAAATCGATCAAAATTTTTTTAGAATGCCCTCTAAGAACACCATTTTTTAACGGAGCATTATGAAACATCTGATTTTAGCAGCAGCTACCCTTCTTCTTGTCCAGGGAGCCGATGCGCGTGAACATCGCGGCCCACCCCCCCTTTGCCCTACAAAACCTAAAGCAGACTGCGCAAGGCCAAAACCTTGTCCCTCTAAAGCTGTTTCAACACCAAAATGCAAACCGGAGCCAAAATCTTGCGAGCCCGCTTGTGTAAAGAAGCCAGATCCTTGCTGTACACCTCTTTGCTTTGAGCCCGCTTATCCGACAAAACCTTGCTGCACTCCAAACGCCTACAGCACACCTGCTGGTATCGACTTAAACGGTGGTTGGGATGTGTTTGTCACAACGAATTTCATCTATTGGCAAGGGATCCAAGGGGGAATGGATATTGCCCTCCCTGCCCAAGCAACAGCTGTTAGCCCCCTTGGGACAGTGACCCAATCGGCTTTAGGAAACGCTGTATTCTTCCAAGATTTTGAGTATGAGCCTGGTTTCCAAGTCGGTTTTGGCTGGTCTGGGGCGAAAGATGATTGGACGCTCTACGGGGAATATACATGGGTGCGCGGTTCTAATAGCACCACCTCAACAGCTCAAGCACCTGGCGTCTCTTCGGTAAGCGGCGCGACAGTAGGTACATTCGGAGTATTAGTCCCCTCTAGCTGGCTCCCTGGTGTCTATACAGCCAACAATACAACAACAAGCATCACCTCTAGCTGGGATTATAGCTTTGATATTGCAGACTTCGAAATGTCCCGCCCTTTCTACTCTGGAGCAAGATTCATTCTAGAGCCTCTATTTGGGATTCGCGCTTTGTGGCTTTCTCAAGATCTAGATTTAAGTGCTGTGGTCCTCACTTCAGGTTCTGTAGCCTCTCCAGCCTCTTCTCCAAGACAAGCGAGCTACAGCTCTAGCTCTTGGGGACTTGGACCACGGATGGGATTCAACGGGAAGTGGCACCTCGGTTACGGGATCCGCTTCATCGGCGATACAAGCGCAAGCCTCCTCTTCACCCGCTACACCGATGTATCACAAGATGTAGCAAGTCCTGATACGAGTTTGCCTCCTGTGAGATTGAAGCTCGATAACTTCGACGCTCTCCGTCCAAACATGGACTTCTCGCTAGGATTTGGTTGGGGATCGTACTTCTCTTGCCGACGTATGCACCTCGATTTAGCTGCAACCTATGATTTTAGCATTTTCTGGGAACAGAACATGAT
>CAYWDE010000251.1:0-3003 GCA_964456885.1 uncultured bacterium
GACCCCTATGCAAAAATCGTCCATGAAGGGAAAGGCAAAGCAGCTATACCTCCCCCTTTTGACTGGGAAAATGAGATCCCACCTAAAATTTCCCATTCAGATCTTATCATTTATGAGATGCATATTCGAGGCTTCACAAAAGACCCCTCCAGTAAAGTAACTCATCCTGGAACTTATCTCGGGATGATCGAAAAGATCCCCTATCTCAAAAAATTAGGGGTCAACGCGGTTGAACTGATGCCGATTTTTGGGTTTGATCGGACATTTCACAAATCTCCTCCCCTTGTCAACTACTGGGGCTATAATCCACTCCATTTTTTTGCCCCCATGGATTGGTATGCGGTCGATGATCCTATAACTGAATTTAAAACCCTCGTTCGAGAGCTCCATAGAGCGGGAATCGAGGTAATTTTAGATGTTGTGTATAACCATACAGGCGAAGAAGACCATAAATCGTACTATATCCATTTCCGAGGGATCGATAATTCTGTCTATTATCTCCTCGACAGAGAGGGAAATTATCTCAATTTTACGGGATGTGGAAACACAGTCAACGCAAACCACCCGATCGTTCAAAAACTGATCCTCGATAGCCTCCGTTATTGGGTCGAAGAGATGCATGTCGATGGATTCCGATTTGATCTCGCATCGACCTTCACCCGTAACACTCAAGGAGATCCTGTCGATCATCCCCCTATTTTAGATGCGATCAATAAAGATCCAGTTCTTAGCCAAGTTAAACTAATCGCTGAGGCTTGGGACGCTGCTGGGCTCTATCAACTCGGATATTTTTCGAAAAGAGGCGGCTGGTCAGAATGGAACGGTCGGTATAGAGATGTGGTCCGGAGATTTATTAAAGGAAACGAAGGGAAAGCGGGCCCCTTTGCGAATGTCCTTTGCGGCACTGAACTTATTTACAGCGCTTCAAAAACACCACTTAGCAGTATCAATTTCATTACATCTCATGACGGTTTTACCCTTCGTGATCTCGTCACCTATCAACATAAGCATAATCAAGATAACAGAGAGCACAATCGGGACGGAAATAACCAGAATGATAGTTGGAATTGCGGTCACGAAGGTCCCACACAAGATAAAGAGATTAACGCTTTACGAGAAAGGCAGATGCGCAATTTCTTCCTCGCTCTCTTTTTGTCACAAGGGATTCCGATGCTTCTGATGGGAGACGAGAATGGACATACGCGTCATGGAAATAACAATCCTTATGTGCAAGATAATGAGATCAATTGGTTTCTTTGGGATCAACAGAACCCCAAAATATCTCAGTTCGTCTCTTCTCTGATCCGTTTCCGCCGCCAACACTCTCAACTTAAATTCTCCCGATTTTTAAAAGATACAGATGTAGATTGGTTTACCGACTGGGATTCCCGTTTGGTTGCTTTTGTGCTCAAAGGAGAAACACCTCTTTATATTGCGTTCAATGCAGACAATCAGAAATGCAGTTTGACTCTCCCTTCAGGGAATTGGAAAATTGTTATAGATACAAAAGAAGATTGGATATTTCACAAAGAAGGGGAAGTTGTTTCTTACATCGAACTTCTCCCCTATTCTGCCTTCGTTGCAATCAAGACTGTCTAGTATTTTGAGTTTTACTCTTTCCTATTTTCTCTTTCCTCTGTATATTTGAGTTTTGCATTTCCGGAGGAAAATCATGCGCTATATCCCGTCTATCCTGATCGCACTGGCAGCTGTCAGTTGCAGTCGAAACCAAAACGATGAAATGAGCCGATTCCACGACGATGGTAGAGCTAAACCATCTGTCGCTGTCGCCTCTATGCTCGATTCAACCTCTTTTGATGTGTCTTGGAGTCTGTCTGAAGAGATTACACAAGGTGTGATGGAGGGGATTGCCCAAACAGGACAAATTTATGTCCACTCGCAACAAGAATCCCCTTTTACTGAAAACCCATTTGGAACCGATCTCGCTTGGATGAAAAGGGAGTTTCAAGGAGAGGAATTTGTCGCCTTTTTAGAACTCGTCGAACATGAATTCACCCCCGTTTTGACAAAAGGGGTCAATATACAGGAAGCCTCAAGCAATTTAAATATGGCTGTCAGGCTCAGAGTGATCGATCTAAGACCTGCAGTACCAAAAGTTGTTTTACAAGAGATGATTCGCGACACCTATTTTGTCCCAAAAACTCTGATTCCTAATGACTACTCAGTAGATGTATGGGGTACAGAAGCTTTTAGAAAATCTCCTGTAGGAATTGCCCACGCTCAACTGGTCCAAGAAGTCTCTAATCGGATCACAGACTACATTTTACTCGCGAAAAGCCGATGAGTTCAGAAATCGGCGCAACGCTTGCGTTTGGATTTTTAACGGGATTAGTCCTGTTCGCCGGAAGGCGAATGGGATTTTTTCAATTCTCTTCCCTCCCATGGAATGTGCCGATCCGCTTCGTCCATTTAATTGGAGCCTTTGCGATCTATTTTCTAGTCGCCACTTTTTCGACTAAAGGAGCCTCTCTTCTCATGAAAAAGCAGATGATGCTCAATTATTTGGGAATCGCAAGCTGGCTCAATTTTGGGATCTCGCTGATCATTGCGATCTCCCTTGGGATCTACCTAAAATTCCTTCCACACCCTTTGCGGAGCGGAATTTTTCACCGCCCATCAGATCACCACTCCTTTTCAGACGATGTGTGGAATGCGTTGTATGCGTGGGTGCTCGCATTCCCCCTCGTCCTTTTTTTGAGTAAGGCGCTTGAGCTGATCATCACTCAGGTGTTTCACATTACCCAACTCCCAGACCAGATCGCTGTAAAATTCCTTAAATCTACTTTCGATGACCCTATCTATTTTACATTGGCGGTAATTTCGATCATCATTTTCGCCCCTTTGATTGAAGAGACCCTATTTCGGGGCTTTCTCCAAACATACATCCGAAAACATTTAGGCTCAAAGCAAGCGATCCTTATCACCTCGGTTTGTTTTGCCCTATTTCACTATGCTGCAGGACAAGGCCTAGGAAATATCCCG
>CAYWDE010000252.1:0-2999 GCA_964456885.1 uncultured bacterium
AGGATCCCTTCTTCGCCGTTTAACGACTGAAGACAATCACCATCCGCGCGATATCGAAGTTGTCTCTAAGATGCTCGAGATCACAGATGAGATGATTGAAAAAGGGGGAGGATCCTACCGTGTCGTTTTAAGAGATTTGCTCAGCCAATCTGAATACGACATCGTGAACCCAGATCATATGCTCTTTACAGTGACGAAACCGATGAGCAAAAGGGTCGATTTAAGAATCTCTTCAGGAAGAGGCTACGTCCCTTCTGAAAGACATACAAATTTCGACCGTCAAATCGATGAGATCATCATCGACTCCGCTTTTTCTCCTGTCAGACTTGTGAACTACTATGTAGAGAATACACGTGTCGGCCAAGATACAGACTTTGATAAGTTGATTTTGGAAGTCACTACAGATGGACGGATCAATCCGGTAGAGGCGCTCACATTTGCTGCTCAAATAGGGATCATGCACTTCCAAGCGTTTGACTCGATCAAAGCGCATGCAGTTCTCTTTGACAAAGGTGAAATGCAAACAAACCGCGACAGAGATGAAGTCCTTTCGAAACTGGCCCTTAAGATCAATGAAATCGAACTCTCAGTCCGTTCGACCAATTGCTTGGCCAATGCGAATATCGACACGATCGGCGAACTCGTCGTCATGCCAGAATCGGAGATGCTCCGCTTTAGAAACTTCGGCAAAAAATCTCTCACTGAGATCAAGCAGAAGTTGGATGAGCTCGGACTTTCTCTCGGCATGGATTTGAGCAAGTACGGCATCAACCGCGATAATATTAAGCAAATTATTCAAACTTACCTTTCTGAAAAGGCCGGAGAAACTGTTGTATGAGACACAGAAAGAAAACCTTTAAAGTGGGACGTACAGGTTCCCACAGAAGAGCGATGCTCTCTAACATGATGAAATCCCTCATCGAAAATGAGCGGATCCAAACAACAGTTGTTAAAGCGAAAGAACTCCGCCGTCATGCTGATAAAATGATCACATTGGCTAAGAAGAACACGCTGACATCTAAACGGAGTGCAATTGCAACGTTGAAAGTCGCTTTTAATCCTCTCTCTACAAAAGAGGCGAGAGATGCAAAAGGTGGCGATAACAGCTCTTTCAATCGCGACCGTTTAGTGATTGATAAGCTTTTTGGTGAGCTGCGTGAACGTTTTTCAACTCGTAACGGTGGTTATACCCGGATTATCCGCAGTGGAGATCGAATCGGTGACAACGCCCCAACGTGCTATATTGAATATCTCAAATAAGATTATCTATTTTATCCTCCGAGGGGTTTCTCCCCTCGGTGGAAAATTTTTTCCCCTTTACTTTTCGCAAAAAATCATTTACGCTGACCCCTCTCCATTGAAAGGGTACTCTAATGGTTAAAAGGATAGCGATTAACGGTTTTGGGCGAATAGGCAGACTGGTCTTGCGCACTGCTTTAGAAAGATCTGATTTGGAAGTGGTCGCTATCAATGACCTTGTCCCTCCAGATAATTTAGCCTATCTTTTCAAATACGATACTGTTCATAGAACCTATCCACAAACCGTTAGCTCTGATATAAATCACCTCCTCATTGGAGGGAAAAAAGTTTTTGTCTCTGCCGAGAAAGATCCAGCGAATCTCCCTTGGAAAAAGCTCAATGTAGATTATGTTGTTGAGTCAACAGGTCGATTTACCCATTTAGAAGAGGCTAAAAAGCACCTTCAAGCGGGAGCGAAGCGGGTTCTGGTCACAGCTCCCGGCAAAGATGATATGCCTACCTATGTGATGGGCGTAAACCATAAAAAATACGACCCGAAAAAAGATTTTGTGTTATGCAACGCATCGTGCACGACGAACTGTCTAGCGCCGCTTTGCAAAGTCCTTCTCGATCACTTTGGGATCGAAGAGGGGCTCATGACAACCGTCCACTCTCTAACAGCCAGCCAACCCACTGTAGACGGGCCATCTCATAAAGATTGGCGCGGAGGCAGGGCCGCTGGCTCTAATATCATACCGTCATCGACGGGCGCCGCCAAAGCTGTGACCCTCTGTTTGCCTGAACTCAAAGGGAAACTAACCGGTATGGCCTTTCGCGTTCCTACTCCCGATGTATCTGTAGTCGATCTCACCGTTCGACTCGCTAAAGATACAACGTATGAGGAGATCAGCAACGCGATGGATCAAGCAGCTAAAACCAATCTCAAAGGGATCCTTGCGACCACCGATGAAGAACTGGTTTCATCAGATTTGATTGGCAGCCCCTATTCCTGCATTTATGATAAAAAAGCAGGGATTGCATTGAGCCGCCGTTTTTATAAATTAATTGCCTGGTACGACAACGAAATGGGCTATTCTCACCGTGTTGTCGACCTTTTGGAGTACATGGGATCGAAAGAATGACATCATCACTCCAAAACAAACCCTTTAAAACTGGAATTTTCAGTGAATTTTACACGCGAACCTATTATCGAAACGGTCATTACCCCCCGTGAAGGATGCAAACTTGTCGTCCGAAGCAGCAAGGGTACGGCCCAAGAAGACTATTTTGTCGACGCCGTAGAAGTGGTGTCTTTTGGACACTCCTTCTTTTTCCGCTCACAAGAGCGGCCTAAATCGTTCCTAGTCCCTGTGAGCGACTATGAGATCCTCGAGCTCAAAGAGACCCGTATGGTGCTCAAAAACGTCTCTACTGACCGAGCTATCAAGATCGGCGGTGGACGTGAAGCGCCCCCCCGTCCTCGTGAAGAGCCAGCTCCCGATGCGGCCCTTGCCGAATCGCGCCCAGCCCCACAGCCGCAACAACAAGACCCGCGCCAACCGATGGACCGGAAGCGGGATAACAACCGCCGCCGTAGAGGGCGCCGTGGCAGGGACCGAAACGATCAAGATCCCCGCGACCCTTCTCGGGAGCCGCGCGAAGAGTTCCGAGAGGAGTCTTCTCAACCCCCGGAGGATCTTCAAAACTTTGATTCCTCTGCTGAACCAACCCACAATCGAGAGCCGGAACAACCCCAAGAA
>CAYWDE010000253.1:0-2999 GCA_964456885.1 uncultured bacterium
TCTTTTATTCTGTCTCCGGTAAGAGGCTCTCTATTCTCACTTAATACTTTCAAGAAAGCGGCGGCACAAGGTGTGCATATAGACACATCTCCAGCTCCTCTATATTGATTGATATCTGAAATAATCAGTTCTCTCTCCGCCTGATTTCTTAAGGGATGTGAAGAAATTTTTTTCTCTTCAGCATCTAGGGGGTTGGATCTAAATAGGTGGCGTGTAGCCTCGATGGCAGCGATCTTTCCCTGAATCAAGCTAAGTTGACGCTTGTCTTCCGGTTCTGTAATGAAGCCTTGAATACGTTTAGTTTCATTTTTTAATACTAAAAAAGAAGGGTCTTCAGGATGTTCAATGTGGTCGGCCCATTTATTTAAGTTAGCTAAATCTGTGCTTATAGACATAGAGATCCCTTATTTAAATTTAATGTATATATTTTACATTAAGATGTTTAAATAGTCGAGATAATTTAGTTTTTTAACAGGCTCTGTAATTAGTCTAGTACACGGTGGGGATGGTGAAACGCAAATCCTTCAGCCTTAATCTTATGGTTAGAGACCCTTTTATTGCCTGTGTGGAGGGAGGTGTGTTTTGGGTCCCATTTGACGCGGGGGAGTTGGAATTTATGGGATATCGCGTCGTAGAGTTCTTTCCGAGGGGGGTGGTCATCGTCGGAGAGGTTGTAGATCCCTTCGAGGTGGTGGCGGAGTGCGTAGTCGATCGCAGCGCCGCAATCCTGTCTATGGATCATGTTTGTGTATTGATCCCCTGTTCCGGGGAGGACAAGCCCATCGAGTTGACGTACTCTGCGTGAGAGTTCTCTTTCGGGGCCGTAGATTTCTGAGAGTCGGAAGATCGAAACGCGCCAACCAATCTCTTGGAGAGAGAGGTAGTATTTTTCTGTCTCGATGAGGATCTTTGCCTGTTCGCTTTTGGCTACTAGTTCTGACGACTCATTCACCCATTGTCCGTGATGGTCTCCGTATACGGAGGTGCTGCTCGTATAGATTAGATGGCGGGGAAGATCCATTTCAAGGGCGAGGTGGCGGAGGATTTTCGAGGTGTTGAGATAAGCGCTCTCGTAATGTTCTGGATCATCGGCTGCGATCGTTACAACGATCACATCATTATTCTTGATGAGGGGGATGAGCTCCTCTTCGTCGTTCCCTTTGAGAATGATCGATTTTTGGGAAACTTTAGAGAGCTCTGAGAGGCGATCGGGATTCCGTGTTGTAGCGGTGACATGGTACCCTTTCTTCTTCCAGAGGGACGCCACCTCCATTCCGATGTAGCCGCAGCCGATGATGAGGATATTCATGAGGCACCTACTAAATATCCGAGCTTTTCAAAGGTCTCTTTCAGCTGCGCGTTTTCCTTTTTGTCCAGGGCCCCCTCTTTTTTCAGCCATTGTGCATACTCTTTAGGGATCTCTGTGAGGAGTTTCCCCGCATGTTTGCCGAAAGGCATCCTTTGCACTTGGGAGGTTTGTTTGAGGAGAGAGAGGACCGTTTTCATATCGAGGTCATCGACCATCCGGCTAAAAACTTGATGGAGTACATATACGTCATCGAGGGCCCGGTGGGCTTGATTCGATTGGATCCCATAAGTCTCTCTTAGGAACTGGAGGCTATGTCTCGGGAGATCGCGTCTATATTTGCGGGACCATTTGAGGGAGTCGATGAAGGTCCACGAGGGCATTGTGAGGCCCCCTCTCTCAAATTCCGCTTCTAGAAAGAGTTGGTCGAAAGCGTCGTTGTTATGGGCAATCAGGACGTAATCTCCTGCGCAAAAATCGGCAAAAGCTTGGAGCGCTTCTTTAATCAAAGGGGCGTCTTTAACCATCTCATCTGTGATGCTCGTAATGGCAGTCGATTCGGCTGGGATGGGGCATTCGGGGTTAGTAAATGTGCAAAAAGTGCGGTTGTTAGTCGGATCGAAAGCGGCAATTTCGATGATCCGGTCTTTTCCAGGCTTAACTCCTGTAGTCTCTGTGTCATAGTAAATAGGGCGCATAATTTTCTCTTGAAATAGAGGTTAGTAAGCCGAATTTCGACTTTTTCCTCAACTTTTTCTCGCCATTTGGGTATGATTTTTATTTTCTAGAGGTGTTTTTATGAATCGATGGATCGTCCTTTCTCTCCTAGTTTTGGCGGGCTGTATCCAGGCTTATAACCCAGATGACGACCTGAGAACTGTGCCTGTAACGAATAATCCTAATCTGGTCCCTAACTATGGAAACGGGCTGCCGATCGGCGGCGGTAATGCACAGGGGCCCTATTGACAGTCTGTATAGATTCAGATAAACTTGGGCTAGGTCTCAGGATGAAGAAAAAGACAGCCTACCAATTTTTTAAAGCTGACCCTAGCAAAGTGATTGCTAAATTGGGTAAAGATGCTCTTGTCCACACTCTTAAGCAGATGCTGCTGATCCGGAATTTTGAAATCCGAGGAGAGCAGGCTTATCAGCAGGGGAAAGTGGGGGGCTTTTACCACTCCTACATGGGGCAGGAAGCGATTCAATCTGGCTGTATTGCTGCCGCAGGGAAAGAGCATTGGTACACAACAACCTACCGCTGTCATGCGCTCGCCCTTTTATTGGGTGTTACCCCGGATGAGGCGATGGCTGAGCTCTACGGGAGAGTTACCGGCAATGCGATGGGGCGCGGCGGTTCGATGCACCTCTACTCTGACCGGATGTTAGGGGGGCTCGCAATTGTGGGTGGACACGTACCGATTGCGACAGGGGCCGCTTTTAGTATTAAGTATCTCAAAGAGACAGATAAGGTGAGCTTCTGCTTCCTCGGCGATGGGGCCGTTGTTCAGGGCGCTGTTCACGAGTCGCTCAATCTAGCCTCTTTATGGAATCTCCCATGCATATACGTTATTGAGAATAATCAATGGGGAATGGGAACTGCTGTATCTAGAGCAGTCTGCATCGATCCGATCGCTGAGAATATGGCGAAAGCGAATAACATCCAAGCCTATACAGATGATGGTACCAATTATTT
>CAYWDE010000254.1:0-2979 GCA_964456885.1 uncultured bacterium
ATTGTCATAATTAACCCTACCCGGTAGATATTATAGCTGCCTTTTTTGTTTTTTCCTATCGTAATAAAAGAGTTGAACCTAGGGGGAGAATCGAATATACTCTTTGGAACAAAGAAAATTATGAAACCAAAAATTGCTCTAGTCGGCCGTCCCAACGTAGGGAAATCGGCCCTTTTTAATCGGATTTGTCAAAAACGGATTTCGATTGTCGACGAACAAGAGGGGATCACCCGGGATCGCCTCTATGCAGAAGCGGAAGCTTTCGGTCGCCCATTCATCTTGATCGATACAGGGGGAATTGACACCTCTGAAAAGATCCCCTTTAATCAGGAGATTCGGAGACAAGCGGAGATCGCTATTCGGGAAGCCGACGCAGTGATCCTCGTCGTTGATGGACAAGTGGGCCCCCATCCTCTCGATGAAGAGGTCGCAAAGATCTTGCTCCATGCTAAAAAACCGATCATTGTCGCCGTGAATAAAACGGACCAGATGAGCGATGAGATCAAAATTCACAACTTCCACTCTCTCGCGGTTCGGGACCTGATCGGCGTCTCAGCCATTCAAGGGTACCAGATTGCCGAGTTGCTCGAAAAAGCGCTCGCTTTAGTTCCTCAAGAGGAAGAAATTGTTGAGACCCCTTTAAAAGGGATCCGGGTCGCCATCGTGGGCCGGGCCAATGTGGGAAAATCGACCCTTCTGAACCACCTCTTAAAAGAGGAGCGTTCGATAGTGAGTCCGATTGCAGGGACAACCCGCGATGCGATCGATGTTGCGATCCACCACAAAGGGGAAGATTATATCCTTGTCGATACAGCTGGTATTCGACGCAAAAAAGCGGAGAAAGAGGTTGTAGATAAATTCGCCGCCATCCGAACCGATGAGGCCATTGAGAAAGCAGACGTCTGTCTCCTCGTCCTCGACTCGTTTGAGGGGTTTACAACCCAAGAGAAGCGGATCGCCAGTGAAATTGAAGAGAAAGGGAAGAGCTGTATCCTCGTCTTCAATAAATGGGATCTGATGAAGAATTTCAAGATGGAGCACGCGTTGCGCGGTGTAAAGGAAGAGGTCTCTTTCTTAAACCATTGCCCACTCATCTTCATCTCGGCTCTGCAGGAGAGGAATCTCGATAAAATTTTCCCTCTGATCAACCAAGTTTACGCAGAAAGACATAAGCGGATCACAACTGGCGGACTCAATAAATTTGTCGAAGGGTGCCTCCACAAATACCATCCTCCGCTGATGCTTGGGAAAAGGCTCCGGATCTACTACATGACTCAAGTGGAGACCAATCCTCCCAAATTCGTCCTCTTTGTGAACAACCCCACACTGATGACCGACACGTATAAAAAATACCTGATCAACAATTTCCGGGAAGTGTACGGCTTCAGTGGATGTCCGCTCTCTTTAGAGCTACGCGGGAAAAAACCCCCAGCTGCCTCCGAGCCGCGCCTTTTGTAACTCCTTAGGCAGCTTTCAATCCCGTCCAAGAACCGATTCTTGAACCACGAACGGTATAAAAGATTGCTTCATCGATCGTAAATGGGTTAATAGCCCATATTTACCCATTTATGATCGACGAACCGAGGCCCTTTTCATGCTAGAAATTATCTCAATCATTTTTGAAAAGCTGTGCTAGCCTTTTTTCTCACTGTCGATCTACACTAAAATTATGAAACTACCGCGACAAAGAGCAATTTCCTTCGCCCCGTTCATAGAAGAGTTAAGGGGGTATCAGTTTGCCACCTTCCGGAGCGATGCGTGGGCCGCTTTTGCGATCGCTTTGATGACCATTCCTCAATCGATCGCCTATTCGTTATTGGCGGGTCTTCCGCCAACTGCGGGGCTTTTCTCTGCGATTTTCGGAACGATTTTTGTTGCCGCTTTCGGCTCTTCCCGTTACCTGATAGCAGGCCCCAGCACAGGAACGGCTATCTTAATTCAAACTTCGATCGCTGAGGTCCTCTCCTCCTACTATGAGACAGCTGTAGGAGCTGAGAAAGAGGCTCTAGTTCTCCATATTTTGACCCAAATTGTTCTGATCATGGGGATTATTCAGATCGCCTCCGCCTTTTTCAACGTGAGTAAATTGCTCCAATTTGTGAGCCGCCCTGTGGTTCTTGGCTATTTTGCAGGGATTACGGTGGCAATTGTTGTGACGCAGCTTTTTTACTTCACCGGGATCTCTCCCGATAAACAGGCCGATTCGGTTTTGTTGAAGATCTGGATCTTTTTTTCCCATCTATTGCACGCCAAGTGGCCTGCTGTGGTGATCGGTTCATTAAGCCTTGCTGTCCTCATTTTCTTAAGGCGTACATTTAAAAATTTACCCGATGCGCTCCTCATGCTCATTATCGCCGCATTAGCTGCGTATGGATTTGATATGTGGTTAGGGGAGGCGAGCGTTGCGAGACTGGGCGATTATAAATTAGCTGTCGAGCCGATCCCAGAGCTCACGTTGCCACTTCTCGATCTCACTTTGCTCAACAAGGTGTTCCCAGCGGCTGTCGCGATCTCTTTTTTAGCGATTCTTGAGGTGTTCTCAATCTCTCGCACATTTGCGGCGAAATCGGGGCACCAGACTCAAGTGAATCAAGATGTTTTTGGACTCGGTGTTGGGAACGCGATCCTCTCTTTTCTGTATGGGTCATTGCCCACATCGGGGAGTGCAACCCGGACGATCCTCAGTTTTAGGCTCGGCTCTAAAACGCGCATTGCTGCGATCTTGAGTGGACTTCTGACTGCGGTGATCATTTTTTTCTGCTGGCCTCTGGTGCAGCATGTTCCGTTAGCTGCCCTGGCTGCTCTTTTGATGGCGACAGTTCCCGCCCTTATGAACTGGAACGAGATCAAACTCTGTTTCCATGCAACCCGAGAAGATGCTTGGGTGTTTGTGGTCACCTTCTTCTGTTGCTTGATCTTCAGCCTCGACATCGCCTTCTTCATCGGGATCGTTATCTCGATTGCCACCTACCTTCGGAA
>CAYWDE010000255.1:0-2961 GCA_964456885.1 uncultured bacterium
TTCTTTCTCTTTTCTTTCGAGTTAGAAGGGGGAGAAAGTCTCTGTTTTGAAGAATCTCCTGCGGAGCAACTCTTCCGGGACCTTGAAACCGTAGAGAAAATCAATAAGCAGCTTCATGATCGACTCCCCGTTGTGATCAACTATCAACTTCAGGGTGGGTATTTCACCATGCCATCAGCCCGGACATTCGATGCGGGGGTTATCGGGTTCGGTTTTACCTATGTCCCCCCTTACCATCTATGGGGTCTTGGATTTCAATTTTTCGATCATCTAGAGACAACGGGGAACTATTGGATCTATGATGGGATGCTCGATGGGGCGTTTGGACACTTAGGATTTGGGGATTCGGCTGAGCGGGCGGCAAATTTCAAATTGATCCTCTTGCGTAAAGAGGACGGGTTCCCCTTTCTTCCCGATTTTGCCATTGGATGGAACGATTTTTTAGGAACTTGCCGGTTTAAATCGTTCTACGCAGTGGCAACCAAAGAATTCCCCTCCTGGAATTTTGAAGCGACCTTAGGGTGGGGCAGCGGCCGGATTAAGGGATTTTATGGCGGGGCTGCTTGGACTCCTCTCCGGAAATTTAATTCTTTTCTAAAGAATTTGACTTTAGTCGCTGAATACGATGCGAATGATTACAAATACCACGCAGACGAACATCCGAATGGGAGAAAGGTCTCTAGTCGGATCAATGCAGGACTTCAGTATACCCTTTGGGATGTGATCCGCCTTTCTGGCAGTACAGTTCGGGGAGAGGAGCTTGCGGGGAGCATCGCCCTCAATTACAACTTGGGGAACTCAAAAGGGTTTCTATTAAAAACAAAAGATCCAAGCCTTTATTGCGCTCCTGTCGATACACAGCCTATCGGGCTTCTCCGAAGCCGTCAGGAGTTGGCGCAAGAGCTCGCTTTTGCTTTTCAAGAGCAGGGATTTGATCTCTATACTCTCTATCTAGTCCCAGGAAATGCGGGTAAAGATAGTTTGTGGATGAAAATCGTCAATGTCCGTTACCGAGAAGAAGAGGTTGTCCGGAGTCGAATTGAATATGTTTTGGCGGCTTTAGCCCCTTCAAACCTTTCGACCGTCACTGTGGTGACAGAGGCTGATGGGGTCCCTATCCATGAGTACCGTTTCCGTCTTGAAGATCTCAAGAGGTATGGCGCGGGGAAATTGGGAGAGGATGAATTTCGGGTGATCGCTCCCCCCAAAGAGGTCTCTAGAAAGCCCTCAGAGTACGATGCGGCAAAGTTGTATCAAAGGAAAAAACCGATTTGGTTAGTCACTTTTCGCCCTTGGTTCCGCTCCTTTTTGGGAAGTAGCCGCGGTAAATTTAAATATGAGGTGGGATTGGCCCTCAATCCAGAGGGGTACCTTTTTGATGAGATCTATTACAACATCTGCGGAACCTATACAGCGAAGGCGAGTACCCTTGATCTCGATAGCCAGGATTTTTTAAATCCTTCTAAGCTCATCAATGTTAGGACCGATTCTGTCCTCTACAACCAATCGAGTTCATTCCATTTAGATTTGGCTTATCTGCAAAAAAGCTGGAATTTAGGCGAAGGCTGGTTTACCCGATTAGCGGTCGGATATTTCGAAGCTGCCTATGCGGGGACCGCTTTGGAGGCTCTCTACTTCCCGGTGAATGTCAATTGGGCGCTCGGCTTTCAGACCGCCGCTCTTCTTAAGCGGGGGTATTACGGAGTAGGGTTTCAGCGTAAAATCAGGAAACTCTCCTCTAACGGCCCTATCTATCTCCCCTACACAGGGTTCCAATACTTTGTCGATTTTTATTATCAGTATAAACCTCTCAATCTCGATTTTAAGGTGAGTGCGGGGCAATTTTTAGCTCAAGATAAAGGGATTCGGATTGAAGGGGGGCGCACCTTTTTAAGCGCTTTACGCGTCGGCCTGTGGTATACCCTTACAAATGCGAATGACCGGGTGAATGGGAGCCGTTATTATGATAAAGGATTTTCGATCACTATGCCGCTCGATCTGTTCCTCAATAAATCGAGCCGCACCCGGATAGGGTATTCTATGGCTGCTTGGCTTCGGGACTGCGGCGCAATCTCCGCAACGGGGAAACAGCTTTACCCCACCCTCTATTGGGAACGTTACAACACAAAACCGGTTCTCTACTGATTTAAGGGGCGCTCTAAAAGAAATTCGATCACTTGTTTCGGAACAAAAGGTCTAATATCCCCTCCAAATTTATAAATTTCCCGAACTAATGAGGAGCTAATATGCCTATGCTTCGGATCACTCAAGAAAAAAAGGGTGTCGATCCCGCTCATCTCCCGATTGGCTGTCCCAATTGCATATTCAAATTCGAAATCTTGGACAGATCTTAGGCCTCGAATAAAAAGATCAACCCCTTTTTCTTGGGCATAATGGATGGTGAGGCCTGTAAATGAGCTCACTTCAACATTCTTTAGATCTTTAGTGAGCTCTTTTAATAAAGCAAGGCGGGTCTCTAAAGGGAGAAACGAATTGGTTTTAGCTGGATTAAATCCGATAGCCACATAGAGTTTATCGCACATTGAAGCGCCCCTTTTTATCAGATCTAAATGGGCTACAGTGGGAGGATCAAAAGATCCTGGATAAAGACAGATTTGTGCTTGGAGAAAGTGGCAAAAGGATAAAAAAAAGAAGAGAAAGGATTTCATGTAAATCCGCTTTACATTTGTTTTAAAACGTGCTTAATCGCATAGGTAAAGATGAGGTCTGCCCCGGCGCGCTTAATGCTTAAAAGGCTCTCATAAAATACTTTTTCCGCATTGAGCCATCCCGCTTGGTGAGCAGCCATGACCATCGCATATTCACCGCTTACATGATAGGCGGCGATCGGTCTTTTTGTCTGTTCTTTTAGTCTAGCAATTACATCGAGGTAGAGGGTCGCTGGCTTCACCATTAAGATATCGGCCCCCTCTTCCTCATCAAGGGCAGCTTCAAAATCGT
>CAYWDE010000256.1:0-2954 GCA_964456885.1 uncultured bacterium
AGCTCATCGATCATCGAACAAAATAACCATTTTGTGTTCGATGACATAGGACATGCAAGCCTCCTCTACTCCAAGCGGGTGGTCAATAAAATTGCAGAGTGGATCCCTGCAAAAGCGGTCTAATCTATGAGATCTCTGCTTTATCGCCTACGATAGTGATCTGGATCCATAAATCGTTCGGATCGACCGTGACCTGCTCTTCATGAGTCACCGTTTTTGGCCAACCGGGCCCATTCCTCTCCACCTCCCACCGCAGTTTATACTTCCCTCCCCGTTTCTGAAAGCTCGCTTGTCCCCGGAAACCGTAGATATCGCGCGGTTTCAGAGGGATATTTGCCCCATCAAAATCTGCATCAACGATGGTAACCCCTTTTGGATCGGGATCGTTGTAGACTAAGATCTGTATCCGGACGAGTTGGGAATTGCCCTTTGTTTTCTGATTGGGCCCTAGATAGGTGTTCGTATTCTGTCCGATTAAATTGGAGTGGTGGGTAGCTGTTCCTATAGAGAGCTCATTCTGTCTAAAAAACAGAAGTGTCCCTAGGATCGATAGACCGGCGCCAAATATTAAGAGAAGATGAAAAAATTTTTGTGAACTCATGTCTTGATCTAAGCAAGAGGGATCATTTTCTTCAAGAGAAGTGGTTGAAATTTGCAAAAATTATCCGAAGTATATATGAGAAGAGTTTCTACTCGGAGCAAACTATGAACGTCCTTTTAGCCACTTTTTTTCTCGCTGTTGCAGCCGTCAAAACCCCAGAGGCAAATTCCTCTAATATCGAATTAGTGCCTGTCTCTCGGACCCCAGAGTCGAATACAACAGCGCTTAAAATCGCTATCCCCAAACCGGGACAAGTTGTGGGAAACCCCACCTGGGTTCAGTTTCGGATTGAGGGATTTTCACTTGGCTCCGCCTCTCAATTTGAAAGAGCTTCCGAAGTGGTAGAGACAAATATGGGACAAACAGTCCATGTGATTATCGATGATGAGCCCTATTTCCCGATCAATGAGCCCGCTTTGGATCCTTTTGATCAAAACGGCGACTATTATGACATGAGCTATAAGTTTAAAATCCCCTACCGACTCAGTTCTGGTTTGCATACGATCAGGATGTTTCCAGCCCGTTCCTTTGGAGAGAGTTTGAAGGGGGACAATACGTTCGTCGCTATGAATTTCTATGTAGGAAGTGAAAAAAACAACTCAAAAGTGGACCTTTCAGGCCCCTATCTAACCTACAACGAGCCGAGCAATATGCTCCCCCTGACAGCCGATAAACCGGTCCTCCTCGATTTTTACGTAACCAATGCGGAACTTTCAAATAATGGGTATAAAGTTCGACTCACTATCGATGGGAAGGTCCATAGCACCCTCACCTCTTGGCAACCCTACTATATCTACGGCTTAAAGAAGGGGAGCCACACGATTCGCCTCCAATTGCTCGACCCTTCAGAAAAGGTCGTTCCAGGTAAATTTAACGACGTAAAGCAAACAATTACAGTCAATTAATCTATGCCGCTCGCGATTCAAGAATCGGTTTTTGGACGGGATTGAAAGCTGCCTTAAATCAACTAAAAAATGGGGCTTGTATTGGTGTAATACTGATCCCATTTTCTTTAATTATTTTTAGACGCTTTGAAACCGCCTAAAAGCCGATTCTTGAATTGCGAATGGTATAATTAAAAATTAAATTAATTTTTTATTTAAAAGTTTTTTTTGTATATTTTTTTATCATTTTATTGGTTATAATTTGTATTCAAAAATAAGGAATATAATATGTCTACAAGCATTGCAATTTCAACAGGTTTGCCCCCCCAAAAACTACCTATGGAAGAGGGGGAAATCCCTTCTAAAACAGCAGATTCTTTAGAAAAGAGTTCTGTAGTTATTGGTGATTCGAAGAAATCGGCTGCATACACTTTATTCGACAAAGTGCTTTGGAAATTGTTAGTTATAAAAATAGTAAATAAAGCCTCTACTCCATATTTCATAGCAGACTTATTTTGGGCTACTCAAATTTCCAAATATTTTACTCGACTATTAGCGTTCGAAGAAAAAGAGCTTACAGGATTAGCCAAATTATCAAGTGCAACCGCATTAGGCGTAGAGGCTGGAATTGTAACCAATGCCGTATTAGGTCTTAATGAGGCAGGGTTTACAGCCGTTGGAGTAGGAGTCGCTTTTGCATCTCTGCTTCCAGAACTTCAAAATTTGCCAGGACGAATCTTGGAAAGAGGGGTAGCTACTACTGGTTCTATTGTTTGTTCAGCGCCTGTGAAAGCAAGTGCAAAGTGGGTGAGTGAAGGGGTGGATTTTGCATTCAATTCGATCGATTCAACTCTCGACTTCTTAGCGCTCCCTGCAAAAAAAATATAAGTAAACTGCCATTCGCTTTTTAAGTGAATGGCTCCTCTTTATAATTCATATTAAAAAATTTAGTTTAATGATTTATTATTTACATTTAATTTAATTTTATTTTTATTTATAATATTTATTAAAATTAAGGAATTTACGATGTCTCCGGTCTCTTTAACATCCAGCTCTTTACCTCTGGCCAATTCGGGGAGCCGGGATGCTCTATTTGCTTCGGCTTTAGATGAGGCATTGAGAACCAAAGACTTCGAGATGGCTATTGCGATTAGCTCCCATTTAGGCTCTGATGAGATGGTTCGAAAAATAGCAGATTCGATCGAGAAGGGGAGCCTCAATGAAACAGAACTTCAAGAAATTGAAACAGCCATCCTTGAAAAGCCCTATTATGCAAATCCGGAACAGCCTGTTTTGCCAAGAGCTAAGACGACTCTTCTCAATGCGCTCCTCTTTGTTTATCGAACATTAAACAATAAGGGGAAAGTTAAAGAATTAGAAAGAAAACTAGCAGGGCTAGAGTATTTCTCCACATACCGTGAAGGGAAGATGATTTTAGCTTTTTTGTGGAGGATGTTTGTTTTCCAAAA
>CAYWDE010000257.1:0-2943 GCA_964456885.1 uncultured bacterium
TTTATTTCGAGGCGGCAAGCGTAATCACAGTCTTAGTTCTCTTGGGACAGGTTTTAGAGCTGCGAGCTAGAGATAGAACAAGTCATGCGATTCGAGAACTCTTGAACTTAGCACCCAAGACAGCTCGTCTCATTTTAGAAGATAAAAGGGAGAAAGACATCCCGCTTGAAGAGGTTAAAAAGGGAGATGCGTTGCGCGTAAGACCTGGCGAAAAAGTCCCAACCGATGGAGTGGTCCTTGAAGGAAGTAGTTCCATGGACGAATCTATGATCACTGGAGAGCCTTTTCCTGTAACTAAACATGTTGGCGACAAAGTGACAGGGGCTACCTTGAATGGTAGCGGCAGTTTTATCATGCGAGCGGAAAGAGTTGGGAGTGAAACACTGCTTGCCCGGATTATTCACATGGTCAGCGAGGCACAGCGGAGCCGCGCGCCTATTCAGAAACTTGCGGATCTAGTGTCTTCTTATTTTGTCCCTATTGTCGTAGCTATAGCCATCCTCACATTTATTATTTGGGGACTTGTAGGCCCTGCTCCTGCTTTAGCCCACGCACTCATTAACGCCGTCGCTGTTCTTATCATTGCTTGTCCTTGTGCTTTAGGTCTAGCAACCCCTATGTCCATTATGGTCGGTGTAGGGCAAGGTGCTAGGGCGGGTATTTTAATCAAAAATGCGGAAGCTCTTGAGATGATGTCAAAAGTGAACACTGTTGTCGTAGATAAAACGGGAACACTGACGGAAGGGAAGCCAAAGCTAACGACGATTGTGAGTTTTGGAGAAAAAAGCGAGGACGAACTTCTGAAATTGGCTGCTAGCCTGGAAATTGCCAGTGAACACCCATTAGGGACTCCCATTGTATCCAGGGCCAAAGAGAAAAACCTATCCTTGCTGCTTGTAGAAGATTTTAAGAGTATGACAGGGAAAGGGATCATTGGGAAAATAACCGGAAAAACAGTAGCGATTGGCAATCAAAAGCTCCTCTCAGATTTAAAGATTGATCTGGGTATCGCCTTAGAAAAAGCCGATTCCCTCCGCCAACAAGGCCAAACCGTCTTATACCTAGCGATGGATGAGAAATTAGCTGGAGTTCTTGCTGTCTCAGATGTCATTAAAGCCTCTACCAAGGAAGCCATTGAAATGCTCCACAAAGAGGGCATTCGGATTGTTATGCTAACAGGCGACAATAAGACAACAGCCTGGGCGGTGGGAAAAGCGCTAGATATCGATGAAATAGAAGCAGAGGTATTGCCTGAGGATAAGAATAGGATTATCAAGCGTCTTCAAACCGATGGGCAGATTGTAGCTATGGCAGGAGACGGCATCAATGATGCTCCAGCACTTGCCCAGGCCAATGTCGGCATTGCAATGGGCACTGGGACTGACATCGCCATAGAAAGTGCAGGGATTACCCTTGTTAAGGGAGACCTCAGAGGAATTGCAAGAGCCCGGAAACTCAGCCATGCCACAATGCGCAATATTAAACAAAATCTCTGGTTTGCTTTTATTTACAATACCTTAGGAGTTCCGATTGCAGCAGGAGTGCTTTATCCAGTATTTGGGCTTTTACTGAGCCCGATTATTGCGAGCGCAGCGATGACTCTAAGCTCCGTATCTGTGATTATGAATTCACTTCGATTAAATAGACAAAAATTATGATAGTCTGTACCGATAAGACGAATGGCAAACTAGAATGCGTGCGTTGTATGGAGTGGACAACTATCCTTTTAGTGCTTGTTCTAGCAGTTTTCATGCTTGGTTGCTGCGGTTCGATTTTTAGAAGACGAAAAAAGGATACCAGCAAAGATAAAGATCATGATGATACCCACAAAGGGTGTCATTAAAAACGCGAAAAGGGGAAATTTTCTATGGACGGTTCAATGCAAATGAATATGAGTGGAGGAATGATGTGGTGTGCGATATTATTTGTAGTTCTCGTTGCTTCGTCAGTTATTCAAACCGTTGTTCTAATAAAAATTCTACAGCACTTCAAAAAAGGGAAGTAATCTCGTCTGCACTGAAGAATTCTAAAAACTCAACTTTGAGCCTATCAGTAGAATATCCTGTAAGACCCTTTGGGTATTTGCATATAGTCAGGGTCTCTTCCATTATCAGGCAAGAATAAGACTGTTTCGACATCGATATCAATCTTATCGAGGTCACAATCCTCCATGGCAGGATCATAAATGACCATGGCAAAATTCGGCTTGCCGTCTTTTAAGTGAAAGACTTTCTCTAGGGTTTCAACTCGTTTTTTATTGATGGGCTTCATGGTTTAACTTCTTGTTGATGCTTTCTTCAATACTCTTCAGTCTTACCTCAAGCTGGCAAGATTCTAAAGCCTTGGAATAGCTCTCGACTGTTCTTGAGAGCAATTCACCTTCGGAAGGCGTGATTTTTCCTTTTCCAACGGCGTTCACAATAAAACCAACAGCATTTAGTACATCACTGTAGGTGGTGATGGGAGGAAGATCAATTTTAATGCATCGGTCTTTCCTAGGTGGCAGAAATCTCTCTAAGATCATCTTGGCAGCTTGCATATTGCCATTCAGTGCTTCCTCTTCGACTTTTTTGCAGATTTTATCTAAAGAGCCTTCTAAGAGGGCTTCAGCAGCAAGTGTAGATTTGTTTCTAGCACCCTTGGGCTTGCCATTTGGGTTGCCCGAATGACCTTTCTTATATCTCCCCTTTTCCTGTATTTGTCCTGTATTTTCAGGCGCTTTGATCTCTTCTGACACGTTTGCCCCCATTCGACTGCGATAATAGCAGCTAAACCTATTTATTAAAAAAAATAATTTAGCGTTACTCTCCAATAATTGTTGGTGTTGTCTGATAAGGATATATTGTAATACAGAAAGGTAGAGTCTTTTTTTTGCATCAAGAAAACTTTTCGAGAAAAGAAAAGTGAAATGAAAACATGTCATTTATTTGACAACTGCACATG
>CAYWDE010000258.1:0-2941 GCA_964456885.1 uncultured bacterium
GGCTCCGCAGCTGGAGCCCAAACAATCCCCACTCCGACTAAAACAGCTAAGCTTAAAAGCAATAAAGGGGTGAGGACACTGCCTAAAAGATGGATGATTTTTTGGGGGCGTATTGTCAAAGCAAAGATCGCGATGCAAATAATCATGCTAAATCCAAAGAGAGGCAGTTCCGGCAAAAAAGATTTTACACTTGCGTGCATCAGTGTCACTAAGCGGGGCATAGATCCCACTGGCCCTTGGCTCATTTGCAAAGCAAAGAGAAGGAGGAAAGCGGGCCATTTTCCTAGACGGGAGAGGAAAGCGGCGATATCTCCCCCATAAAACATGATGGCAATCAGCCCTAAAAAAGGGAAAAGGACGGCGGAAAGGCCTAAGCCTAAAATCGCGTAAGGGATCTCAGTTCCCGATAGTCTCCCCACAATCAGTGGGAAAATAATATTGCCCGCTCCAAAAAACATCGAAAACAGAGCCAATCCTGTCGAAAGGACAGACGGCTTTGGAGGATCAATTGAAATTGCTTGTACTGACATAATGTCTCCTTCGGGTTTGCAGTCTCCCCGCCTGGAGCTTCTTTCTGGTTTTTTTGGATTTTTTACTTTGAAGTTCAGGCGATGAGGGCGATTAGTATGATGTGACCGTACACACCACGACCACAGCCGCCACCGTATTGGTGCCGGTCATCATCCCGAAGAATGTGGTGTTCGCGTTGTGTTTCATCATCACTTACTAATGCCCATGCCTGAATCTATGCATGGATTTAGTAAAATCTTAAAATAAGATGTGGAAAAAAACAACCTCAATCTTTATTTCTGGGTTTAAGAGGGTATTACATGACTGAAGAAGCAACGAGAATTCCAACCTGGATCCACCGTTTTCTGATCCCGCTCACACTTTTAACTCTTTGTCCTCCAGCTATTTTTGTATTCTGGTACACAGCCACAACTCTAGACGGCTCGTTCCAAGCTTTTTGGCAACTAGCCTTAAATCAAGGACTTTTTTCAACAGTTTGGAGTATTTGGTCCCCTGTATTCTTCGGAACGCCGACTGCTTGGAAAATCATCGCCTCTTTTGCGGCCTTTCAACTTTTCTTAATGAAAGTAGTCCCTGGAAAACCTTTTGCTGGCCCGGTCACTCCGAAAGGGAACATTCCGATTTATAAAGCTAACGGGGTCCCCTGCTTTTTCATCACCTTCATCACCTTCTTCCTTGCCACTTTTAAGCTCCATCTTTTTTCGGCGACGATTATATATGACAACTTGGGACCTATTTTAGGGGCGCTCAATTGTTTTAGCCTCCTCTTTTGCCTCTTTCTTTATTTCAAAGGGATTTACGCCCCTTCGAGCACCGATTCTGGAGTGAGCGGATACCGCCTGTTTGATTACTACTGGGGAACTGAGCTCTACCCACGTATTTACGGATGGGATATAAAAATGTTTACAAACTGCCGATTTGGGATGATGGGATGGCCCCTTATACTCCTCTCTTACGCAGCAAAGCAAGAAGAGCTCTACGGACTCACCGATTCGATGGTCGTCGCAGTAGCTCTACAGCTTGTCTATATCGCTAAGTTTTTCTTTTGGGAAACAGGCTACTTAAGATCTTTAGATATCATGCATGATCGGGCCGGATTTATGATCTGCTGGGGTTGCCTTGTTTGGGTCCCCTGCATCTACACATCTCCTACCCTCTACCTGGTTCATCACCCGAATCAACTAGGAACCCCCCTCGCTACAACAATTTTTTTAGCAGGGCTTGCCAGCATTTTAATCAATTATCTAGCCGATAGACAGAGGCAGCATGTTCGGGCCAAAAATGGGGCTTGTCGTGTTTGGGGAGGGAAACCTGAACTGATCCATGCAACCTATCAAACTCAAGAAGGGGAAACAAAACAGACAATTCTCCTCGCTTCAGGATGGTGGGGTCTTTCACGCCATTTCCACTATATCCCTGAACTGATGGGCGCCTTTTTCTGGAGTATGCCCGCTCTTTTCTCCCATTTTTTCCCCTATTTCTATCTCGTCTTTTTAACAGTGCTTCTTGTAGATAGAGCCTTTCGCCACGATAAAAGATGCGCAGACAAATATGGGCAGTATTGGGAAAAATATTGTGAAAAAGTCCCTTACAAGATCATCCCGTATCTATTTTAGAGTTTATTGTAAAAGAAATTTTTAATCGATTTTGGGGTTCTTTTGAGATTACACCCTTAAAGGTGCTCTTGGAAGAAATCGGTGACAAACTCGCCCACCTCTTGATGAACTGTCACCCGATCCTCTTGGATCACTTCTGTTTGGATATCTTCCCTTATCAGCTTTTTGCCAACAGGTGATACGCGATTTAAGAAGACATAGTGAGAGGCCCTCTCACGCAACATCTTCAGTTTTTTCGGAACTAAATATTTGATCAATTTCAAAGCGTGGTCTTGAAAAGGGAGAACCTCATCCCCTTCTGATGCAACTAGCGCTACAGGAACTTTCATATTCTTAAAAGACTCGTCGGGGTAGATAAAAGTGGCAGGAGATAGGAGGGCAATCGCTTTGATTCTCTTATCAAGAAAATTCCCATTCCCCTCAGAAAAATCGACTTTTTCAACGAGTTCCGGAGCCAGCTCCTTCATAGTCCCTTGGTACCTTTTAACCACCTCTTTCACATTTTGAGCCTTTGCCCCGCCTAAGGCTAAGCCGGTCATCCCTCCGAGGGAATAGCCGACGAATCCGATCCGATGGGGATCAATTTGATTTTTTAAATGGGGGTCTTTCAATAGCTTTGAGATGACAAAGGAGATATCCCTTGGCCGCTCCCAAAAACGGAGGCTGACCACTGGGTTATAGCTTCTCCACGAATTCCCGTGGTGCTCAACAGATGCGACGATAAAACCTTTTTTTACAAGGTGCTCAACGAGCCAACTCCGGTCGCGCCGATCTCCGAAATGTCCGTGGGACAT
>CAYWDE010000259.1:0-2930 GCA_964456885.1 uncultured bacterium
AAATTTTATTTCTTTGATGCTGGGGTATATAGGTCCCTTAGACCTCAAAATCCCTTTGATAAAGAAACTGAATTGGAAGGGGGATCTCTTGAAGGGCTTGTTGCGCAGCACCTAAAAGGATGGAAAGAGGCTCAATTAGAGAATACTCAGCTTCACTTTTGGAGAACTGCTTCTAAACTGGAAGTCGATTTTATCGTTTCAGGACCTAATTGTTTTTTCTCAATCGAAGTAAAAAATGGGACTACGATTCACCCAGCCGATTTTCGAGGTCTTGAGGCTTTTAGAGAGGATTACCCGGAGGCAACACCCATTTTCCTCTACCGGGGGAAGCATAAATATAAAGAACGAGATATTCTCTGCTACCCAGTCGATGAATTTCTCTTAAGAATCGACCCCAATTCCAATCTAATCATAGATTGAGGTCTATACTCCGTCCGCTTAGGTTTTGCGAATTTTCGTGAGCACCTTTTTTGCTCGAGCGTATTGCTTGCTCTTGCAAACTCTCTGAGTTTGCAAGAGCAAGCTGCTACTGGATCTAAAAAATCTGCTGCCAAAATTCGCAAAACCTAAGCGAGCGGAGTATTCTTTTAGAGGATCTGATACTCTCCAGCAGGTGTCTTCCTGATATTGAGCCCATAGGCGATATTTAAGAAGTTCGCGAATTCATCAGCTGTATGGCAAACAAATTCTTCTCCATTATGGCGCCCTATGATTTTCCTTTCTTTTCCCTCTTGTCTATATTCAAAGCGTTGATCATTTACCAGTTTTATGCCGACTTCTCCGCCTTGGATGCTGTATTTAAACCGTAGAATATCGAGAACATCACCGTTGATCATCAAACTCATCTCTTTACACATCTTAGTTTTTTCAGATTCTTCGATCAACCGAGCATGGCCGATCACATCCATTAAATGGACCCAAGGCAGATATTTCTTAAAGATCCCATCCCGATTGTCCTTAACGCTTTCTACTCGCACTTCAATAGGGGTGGCTGACCAAAGGTTAACTTCCCCACCCGATAGATGAAAAACCTGTTCTCTCCGAATAGGAAGCTGAAACCCTCTAGGGGCCCCTAAAGATTTGTAGGGGAAATAGTTTGCAATCCGAGCCCACTTACTGTCGGGTATTAAGTCTTTCCCATCAATATGGAAACGGTCCAGATAAATAAATTGGGGGCGAGGGAGAGAGGCAGATTTTTTTGCAATTTCCATGCAGTTTATGGCAAAGATTCGATAAGACTCAAAACCGGGAAAAGCGATGACAACCGCTGCGACCCCTGCTGAGAGGATTTTCAAATAATAGGGAGCCCCTGAAGCAGTCATCGAGATCACTACAGCCAGAGCGCCTAAAGCGGCCAATGCAATCGAGGAGATGAGAACTAATAATTCTTTTTTGGGGTTTAGTCTCGCAATTTTCTCGTTCAAAAATTGGGCTTTTTCTGCAGGAGAAAACTTCACATCTTGAGGAACATTGAATAAGGGAGAATAGTACTTAGGGATCCCGATATTTGCCATTTGTCACCTGCTTCAGTTTTTTCGAGTAGAGGAGCTTAACAGAAAACAGAATTTATTTTGACTCTTTGTTGCATACCGAAATAATTCCATCCTCACACTCGAATAAATTTTTCCTGTTATTGCTAAATATCAAATGAGAAGAATAACATAATTCCCAAATTAGAGACTGTCGTTGAAACGGGCGTCTCTTAGATAGGTTCAAAATGAGTGCTCCTGTAACTGCTCCAAATGTGAAGACCGATGCGTGGGAACTGGCTGAACGGGTGTTAAATCGGTCAAAAGGGGTGAAAGAGATACTCACCTTCATATTTAACGAATCGATTAAGCTATTGGAAGAACTAGCAAAAACCAAATTTCCCACCGAAATCAAGAACAAGGTGTGGGAAAAGGGGGCTCCCCAAAGATTACAAAAACTAGAAGAGCTTTTTATCACCCATTTTTCTCAAAAAGTTTTAGGGGCATTTAAAGAGAGTGAAATAGCGGAAATGCTTCAGGAGCATAAAAACAAAAGCTTTTTTTCTAATCTAATCTTCGGTCAGCGGATAGAAAAATTCTACACTTCCCACCAAGAAGAGCTGCAAAAAACGTTAACAGAGAATGCGACCGCTATCCTCTACGATTGGATGCCTGAAATGATGGAGACCATCAGGAATGAGGGGGTTCAGCTCCCTGAAATAGAGGAATAGAAGCAGCAGGGATCTGAACCGGAACCCCGAAACCGCCAATAGCAAGATTGCGGCAAATAGACATCACCATCATAAAAATGGTTCTATCAACTTTTGATACAACTTCAAGTCCCGCCCTTTCTACAACGGCTCTTTTCTCATTGTCGTCAGTGCGAGCGATGCCAGCAACATTTTTTCTCTGATAAGACCAGTGAGATACGCCCACAGGTTCGTCCCCAAACTCGTTCAAAATAGACATCCAAGATTGTCTACTAAAACTGGTTGGATCCCCTTTTTTCAAACACTTTTCGATGAGTGTGGCTAGATTATTTGGGGTCACCGGAACTTTAAGAACTCTCTCTTCTATCTGGGGCCCACTTTCTATCAGTTTCCCATTTTCATTGAGGTTCAAGGAGGAGTTCTTGACTAATATGGTAATGAAGGCAGGAATCAGAATCAGTTGATAACTGTTTTTTACCTTTTCTCTGGGGTTTATTGGAACGGGATCTAGCTGATCCGCCATTTCAATAAATCGGTTAGGGATGGGAGGGACAGCTCCCACATCGCCCCAATGCTTCTTGTAAACTTGCGCTCCAATGGCAACCGGATATAATTCTTTAAAGGTGTGCTCAATGGTCATTCCGTTGGGCAATCTTTCTGGAATACCTTGAATAATCGCTTGCGTTTTCCAACTGCATTGAACAGCTTCATGCCAAGCTCTACTGACTCTCGCCGCGACAGGGAGATCGCC
>CAYWDE010000260.1:0-2926 GCA_964456885.1 uncultured bacterium
GGGAAGAATTCCGCCTCGGTCGCCGCCGCCGACGGCCACATCTATGTCCGCTACGTCGATCCAAAGGGGGAAATCCTCAACATCGAGACGACAGCACGAGGAATCGATGTCCCTTCCGAAATGTACTTAGGAATGGAGACTCGGAAACTCCAAAAGCGGACCATTAAGGAGGTCATTGGCCTTGCCTTCATGAACCAAGCGGCTGTCAGTTGGCATAGGAACGACGCCAAAAGGGCGATTACCCTCTATGAAAAAGCCCGCCCTTATCTTGGGGACGACTATCTCCTCAATATGTTTTTAGGTTTTAACTACCTCTTTGATGGGAGAGAGGAAGAGGGGAAAAAACTCCTTCAAAAAGTGAAAGGGGTCGTTCCCGATCATGGAATCGTCGGAGATACGGTCACAGAAGACTTCTTAGCCGGAAAAGCGAGCCCCGAAGCGATCCAAGCGATCTATTCAGAGGTGAATGAGACGAGAGAATCGATCATTGAAAAGCAGAAAAAACTGGAACAGGTGGTCGAAAAATACCCCAACTTTAGACAAGGTGTTTTCCATCTCGCCACCACTTGGCTGCAGCTCGGAAGGGAGAAAGAGGCGCTCCCCATCCTCGAAAAATATATTGCGATGAACCCGCAAGACCCGACGGTGAACTACTATATCTCAGCGATCCATTTCCAAAGACACAACTTCAATAAAGCTTGGACTTACCTGAAAGCCTCAGAAAAACTCGTTTTTGCCAAAGATCATAAACCTCGGGCCCTCAAAGAGCTCCGGATGGCTCTTCAACGCGCTTGTCCAGAGCCTTAAAAATGGAGAATTTTTCTAAAAGAGGCCGAAGCTTAATGTTTTAAAAAGGAAAAGGCTGTTGCAGCTCAAAATTTAGGCCGCAACAGCCTCTAAGAAACTGTACTAAAAGCAGGTGTCAGCCGATTTTAGGGATTCCGAGGAAATAAACGGTCATAGGATCTAACAATCGTCTCAAGATCGGTTAATGCATCGCCCATACTCATACTAGCCAATCCGAAACAGGCAGAAACCGCATCATTTTTTAGCTCGCCCAATTTTTCTTCAATTTTAACTTTGCCTCTACCATAAACGATTGCGCTAACAATTCTTTTTTCTTCATCGTTTAAACCCTGATATTTTGGACAAAAACCTTGACTAAGTGTATGTAATGCCTCACTTGCCGCGGCTTTAATTCTCTTCCAACGAGCCGTGTCTTCTCCTGGTTGGATTTTTCCATTTTTAACCAATTCACTTTCCACAGAGAAGATATTTTTGAGTATATCGGCTGTTAGCTCTTTCCCATTGATATAGGACAAGAGACTTACTGAACCAGAATTATTTATACTTGCCACATTAACCTCGATATTAATTTATTTAATTAATAATTATAAACAAAAACAAAATTAATTTAAATAATTATAAAAAATATCGGGATTAAAATTATTTTTAACTTAAAAATTCATTAGTTTTTCTAGATGAGCAGCCTTCAATCCCCCCCCCAAAAACTGATTCTTGAATCACGGGCGGTATAATCCCTAAAACTGACAGAACCTTACTTTACAGAACCCTCTTAAATACCTTTTTAAGACCGCTTGCCCAGAACCTGATCCTCTTTTATACTTAGTTCGAAAAATAGGACTTTTATGTTGGCGATGATCATCGCGGCAGCGATCGCTTTCGATGCCCAAATGACCGATGAGGAGAAGGAAAAAACAGGGATAGCAAGGCTCTCTTTCGAAGAGCGGATAGCCCTTCAGGATTGGATCGAAGAGCGCTCCTCTAAAAAAATCGTCGCTCAAGGAAAAAAAACGGGTCCAGTTTTACAGGAGGTGTTGAAAAACGGCCGCTATGTTCGCCTCAGCGATAACTCCCTTTGGGAAATTGATCCAAATGATACCCCCATCACCCAAAGTTGGATCACCGCAGTCGAGGTGAAAGTCAATCTGAATACAAATAGCGAATACCCTTACAATTTGACAAATACCCTAACCGGGTCCATTGTGAAAGCGCGTAAAGCTCAAAGCATTCATTCAGAAACCCAAAAAAAGTGAATTTATGGCACCTCAGTTTACCGAAGCAGTCACCCAGTGTATTGAAGAGGCATTCCAATATGCTCAAGGCAACCGGCATGTGGAAGTCACAGAAAATCATCTCCTACGGGCCCTTTTACTCGATTCCCAAGGCTATTTTTCCTCGATTATTTCAGCTGTCGCCTTAGACCCATCCCTCCTTTTAAACCAGGTGGAGACAGCGATCAGAAGCCTCCCCACTTATTCAGGAGACCCAAGCGCCCCGCAAGTCTCTGTTGGCCTTCAGCATAAAATCCAAGAGGCAGAGAAATTCGCAAAATCCTTCCACGACACCTACATCAGCAGCGATCACCTCTTTTTGGCCTATTGGGATAGACCGATAGAGCCTTTTGCCTCTTGGAAAAAGATCTCGAAAAAATCGCTTAAAGAGGTGGAAGCGGAGATCAAAAAATTGCGGGGGTCTAAACATATGGACTCGCCTGGGGCTGAAGGGAATCTAAAAGCGTTAGAAAAATATTGCAAAAACCTCACCGATCTGGCGAGAAAAGGGAAGCTCGATCCAGTCATTGGACGGGATGAAGAGATCCGCCGTACGATCCAAGTTCTCTCTAGAAGGACAAAGAACAACCCGATGTTGATCGGTGAACCGGGCGTAGGGAAAACAGCGATCGCTGAAGGGCTTGCAGGCCGGATTGTTCAAGGAGATATCCCCGACTCGCTTAAAAATAAAGAGCTTTTAGTTCTCGATATGGGAAGCCTGATTGCGGGAACCAAATTCCGCGGTGAATTTGAAGAGAGGCTCAAAAGTATCCTCGATGAGATCGAGAAAAGCGACGGGAACGTCATCCTCTTCATCGACGAAGTGCACACCCTCGTTGGGGCAGGGGCCT
>CAYWDE010000261.1:0-2902 GCA_964456885.1 uncultured bacterium
AGCGGTCTCCACTCGACTCGTAGATACTGCCACTACCTCAATTCTTGGATCGAGTAAAAATGCGGGCAATATTCCATATTGACCGATTCCCCCCCCAACCACAGCCAGCCGTAATTTACCCCTTTTCATTGCCACATTTTCCATGGGGGGTTTCCAGATTGCCATAGAGATTCCAAATCTTGGTACTCTTTTAGGGTGTCTACCGGTTTCCAAAAACCCTCATGGCAATAGGCAGCCAATTGATCGGTTGCTGCAAGATGTTCTAAAGGGGCCCTTTCTAAGATCGTTTGATCCCCTTCAATCAAATCCAATACTTGGGGTTCCATTACAAAAAAACCGCCGCTTATCCACCCCTCATTCGATCCATCTTTTTCAGCGAATCGAGTGACGTTCCCTTTTTCAATAAATACTCTTCCAAAACGGGCTGGAGGATGAACAGCGGTCACAGTGGCTAATTTCTTTTTCATATGGTGTAGTTCTAAAAGCTTCCGGATATCAACATCGGAGACCCCATCGCCATAAGTGAGCATAAAGGTTTCATTTCCAATCCACTCTTTCAGTCGCTTAATACGCCCCCCAGTTTGTGTATGCAATCCTGTCTCTACAAGATGGATACACCAATTTGGATGGAGTCGGTTTTGGGAAGGGCAGGAATTGAGAAAGTAGTGTTTAATGAATTCCGATTTATACCCAAGAGCGATAATGAATTCTGTAATGCCGTGATGCGCATAGATATTCATGATATGCCACAGCAGAGGCTTCCCTCCAATTTCTAACATAGGCTTAGGAATCTGACCCGTTAGTTCAGAAAGGCGGGTTCCGAATCCCCCTGCGAGAATGACAGCTTTCATCCTGTTAGTTTGGCTCCTCAGCTATAGAAATGCCATAAAATTGCTTTAATAATTGTTTTTGACTAGACAATTCATCCAGCAAGCGGGAAGACGGATCGCTATTACCATCATTTTTACATCTAAAGTGGAAATATTTTTCTGGAATGGGGTTCCCCTCTTTCAGAAGGGAATTTAGTTCAAGAAAGTCCATACGTTCCGCAGAGATTAAAGAGATCCCCTGATTGCGAAAAAAACCACCAATTACACAATCATCCAGTGTACTGGTGCAATTAAAAAGAATGGGTTTCGCTCTTAGGAACATTTCTGCCAGATCTTTTGATAATATAAATCCCGCTCCAGATCCGATATTGACTGCCCCTTGATCATCTGGTGCAAGAGAAACGGGAACTGCACAATAGCATTTTTCTCTAGGCAAAGACTTTATAAAATCCAATAGACGGGGGAAATAATAAAAAGAGGATAAATTAGTTCTTAAGACATAATCGAATTCACCTATCCTTGGAAATAGGCATTCTATTGACAAAAGGGTTTTATTCAAGGCTCCCGGAGTGAGGATATCTTCCGTTTTGCACCAAATCACATCATCTTGAATTTCATAATCAGCGATTAAATCGGGATTTGCTTTCATGAAAAAAGTTTCGACCCGTAAAGGGTCTAAATGCATATAGGATTTCCATACTTTTTGGTGCTCTACATATACTGGAAGATCGTCAGACGCTGTGATCAATACGAGAAGCTTTATCTCTCCCGTACCGTTTTTCTCTGAGATTGTAGAGACTACCTCTTTATCTACTGTGTATAAGCGAATTCCCCTAGGAAAAGCATATTCTATATCATAGGGAGAAAAAAGTTGACGGGCGTGAAAATATTGGAGCAATTTGCGGATCCCGCTTTTTCGAAGAACCATAGAATAGGAGCCTGATCTAGCTCCAATACGAAAAAAATCTGACCCGATTTTCTCCTTCAACTTAAACGGAATTTCTCTTGCAAAGGGTGCATAATCGGGACGTTGTCCAGTCTGGAAAGTCGTTGTATAGTGGCCATTTTGATGTTGTTGATCTTGATCTGTAAATAAAATATCCCAATTGTCTTTTCCAACCTGTTGATCCAACCGATCAATGAGTTCAGAAATCTCTCTTGGATCTCGGACAACCTGAATGTCATCTTCCATGACCCAGATCGTTTCATAGCCAGAATCTAACGCGTCTTGAAGAATTGAAATATGACTCAGCGCTTTCCCTATGTTTTCACGGGTCATCCAATAATTAAAATAGGTTTGGTTATCATCAGTAAGGAGTCGATAATTAAATTCAAAATTCCCCTCTAATGGGTAGTAAATGCCTAAAGTGCCCCTTTCCATTTCATTGGAAACTTTTAAACCTAGATCATTGATAGTTGCTAAGGAGAGACCTAAACCATTAACAGCAGAGAATCGATAGGGATGAACCCCATAAGGGGTCAATTGGTTGAGACAAGCTTTAAGCTTCTCTGGGTGGTTATCCAAATTGATTAGATAGATAAAATCGACATTCCTCATCGAATAAGCAGAAGATTTATTCTGAATGCCCTTTAAATGATCTGAAAGGTCAGCTTGTAGTTGGAGAAAAAAACAAAAAAAGAGAATAAACCAGCTGATTTCTCACCTCATCTTTTTGATAAAGATTTGCTAGGGAAAACTCTCATAAATTGCCTATAAAGAACTCGAGATGGGGCCTATCTTGGAAGATGTTTAACATCCTCACTTCTTGACTGTCGCAAAAAACATCCCCAGAGGGAAAAGTCGGTAGAAGTCCAACACGCCAAGCAGCTACCGACAAACTCAATTCTTCTGGAAAAAAAGTGATATTTGGAAGGACCCTTTCTGTTTCAGCCTCCCAATTATCTAAAAGATGAATTGCTCTTTCATCTTCCATATTCAATCCTAGAATTCCAGATTGAATATGGGGAATTTGAGGGAGAAAAAATTGAGGGATGCAAAGGGCTTCAGAAGCTTCCTTGTGGAGTGCTACCCATAAAACAGGCCCACTAGCCGGCCAGTTTTTGTAATTTAA
>CAYWDE010000262.1:0-2902 GCA_964456885.1 uncultured bacterium
TTTTCAGAAGAAATGGAAGACCGTAATGCTCCTTGGTATCAGTTTGATCAAGGATTGGAATGTCGCAAGCGAATATTGGATCACTGTAAGCAATTGATGAACAAAGAACCTTGGCATGAGAGCTTGAAAAAGTTAGTACACGTCACCTCGGCAGAAGAGATCATGGCACCTTGGCTTACACGCACTACCAAATTTCCCGATTCTAACCAGTTTCCTATTGTTCCAACGGGCAGGGCTACTCTGTTGGGTGATGCAGCTCATGCTATGCCTGCAGAGAAAGGGCTAGGTGGAAATAATGTGCTTGAAGATGCCAGATTATTGTCGGCTCTACTAGTCTCGTCAACGAAACCAATCAATTGGCCGAAATTGATAGGAGAATATGAAAAAGAGATGTTTGCTAGAGCAAGAACTGCGGTTCAAGCATCTGAGAGTGCAGCTAAGTACTTCCATAATCTTCGTTCTGCTTCAAGCATTTCCTAATGAATCAAGAAATTTGCGGTTAAATTGATAAATTCTTTCCCCTTTGGATTCCTAAATTCCTCGTTTCACCGTGAACCCAATTGTGGCAATTGCCCTGCTTAAACGCAAAAGCTGCATTATGCGTTGGTAATGAGGAACTTTTCTAATGCTTGCATACCCTGATAAAAAAGCATTTCTATAAGATAGGTTGGTAGACCATTCATCGAATTCTAAAGGGCAAAAATCCTCTTCAGCAAATCCCCCACGGGCTGAAGACCAGTCGATGATGCCTTGTATTTTACCTTCGTGAATGATGAGATTACCAGGTCGAAAATCACGGTGTATGATGTGCGGGCCATCTACTGAACTTAAAAGATCAATATGTTGATCGTAATATTGACGGCATTTTTCAAGCAAAGCTGCAGGTAAATGTTCTCTACACTCCTCAAGTCCTTCTTCAAACTTCAGGGTAAAATGAATACGAGGATCGGTACTTAAGTGATCTGGTTGTATCAGATCACCGTAACCTGTGACATGCTCAAGATGAATGCGTGCGAGAAAGGAGCCAATCTCATAGGCGAGTTTATCGCTAAGATCTGCTATCTTAAGCAGGTTCCCAGGAAAACACTCCATGAGAATAGCTCCATGAATGCCTATATCTGGTTGCACAAGTTGAATAATTCGTGGAACTGGTAATTTACCAGCAAAGAATTGTAAAAAATACACCTCTCTCAAATAGTCATTTGGGCGCTCACATATTTTTAAGATGAGCTGTTTGCCATTGGACTGTGTGATCTTATAGACAATCGCAACCATCGCATCGTGATGATCAATGCGTGAAAAAACAGCCTCTTTAAGATTAAGACGGTGCTGATACCAATTCATAAGAGAATCCATGGATCAAGGAGAAATCAATGTGTTTTGGGTCGATGCAATTTCCCATGTGCCATTATTTTTAATGAACGTATGGGTAAAAATGCCTTTCATGGTCTCTGCTCCAGGTTTTTGGATATTAGTCACTTTCCAATAGACTTGAGCAATCACAACCTCGGGTTTTGCTTCTCGCACTTTTGTCTCAACCACTTCAAATATAGAGCCTTTTAAAAAGGTCTCATGAATCTTCACATGACGAGTCTCAATCTCTTGCTTTCCAGAGAAAGCTGTCCCAAATATATTCACAAAATCTGCATCTTGAGCATAGTAGTCTCCAGATCCCTTTCCTTCATAATCATTCCATGCATGCGTAAAGTGCTCAACGATTTTATCAATCGCATTGCGATCAGTAGTATCTAGAGCAAATAGTGTAGTGAACGATAGGATAAAAAACAGAGAAAAGCTTAAGTATTTTTTCATGAGATACTCCTTGAGGTTGAAGGATTAGTTAATAAATCTTTCATATACAGTTCCATTTGGTAATGAGGGACTGGATGCCAACTTGCGATAAAATCTCCAATGATTTTAAAACCTACTTTTTGATAAACGTGAATGGCTCGTTTATTGGTCGCTTCAGGATCTATCAGAACTCTTTTCACATTTGGAAAGTGGGTGATCAAAAATTCTCGAATCATCGGCACAGCAATGCCTTTCCCCAAATAATTCAGGTCACAAATGAACAGATCTAGGGTAGTCGCATCAGTTCCTTCAGGAGAAGTTATCAGAAAAGCGAAAGGGATGTCTTTATCATAACCAATCCAGTAAGTAGTGCTGGGTTCTCCCCGAAAAAACGCTTCCAGGCCATTTAAGGTATTTTGCAGTCCAACACCATGCATCCATTCCCTAATGTGCTTCTGTTCAAACCATTGATGTAGCAAGATTCTTTGAGAGGACTTTGCTGGTTCAAAGCGAAAGCTCAAGTTTTTACGATACTCTTTGATAACCTCTTGAATTACATGTCGTGCATTGTTGGCCAGTACAGGATTGGTATCTTTGTAATATGGTAGTGCTATGAGAGCATTAGACAATGCCCAGCCACGACCTCGTTCCCAAGTTGCGTCATCCACTGCCACGGCAGTGCGAAAAGTGTTTCTGACATGAGCTGGTAAAAGATTCCATGCACTGATCAAGTCGCAAGCGGGATCACTAGTACCTAGAATCCCAAAGTCAATAACAGCACTAAGCCTGCCATGTTGCATGAGGAGATTTCCAGGTGATAGATCACCATGCACCCAAACGAGTTTTTTCGACCATTTGGGTGCTTGTAAAGCTGTTTCCCAGATAGCAGTTATGGAAGGAACATCAACCATCCCTTCTAATTGCTTAAGAGCTTTACGAGTCTCGATGTCTTGCTTTTCTAGGGGAACTCCACGATTAGAAATTGGGCCATTTGGTAAGTTGATTTTGTGTAATGCTTGAATAAACGTCACAAGATCCTTAGTCAGCAGCTCAGGATCAGAAATTTGGCCTACAATCGGATTATTACCTTCAAGCCATTTATAAACTGACC
>CAYWDE010000263.1:0-2874 GCA_964456885.1 uncultured bacterium
TCTCGATCTCCTCTTTTCTGTAGATCAAAACCTTTTAAGAGATTTCATCCTTCAAGAGCTCGATTCCCCTCAAACAAAAGATCTGCTTAAGCAAAAGCTCAACTCTTTGCTCATGCATCCCCTCTCATTTCCTGAAGTTTTTATCTGGTATTTCCAAAAAATTATCGATAAAAAATCAAAACTCCCTTTTTCAGATCCCGAAGGGAAAAATCGATTCTTCGAAGGTGTTTTGATTATTTTAGATTATCTTGAGCAAAAAACTCAGCATCGGGATTTAGTCAAAAAAATCCTCTCCCTTCTGACCGCAGATAGATACAAAATTGTTCGAGATATTATGGAGAAGTCGAGTCTGGAAGAGGTGAAAGAATATCTTCTCCTCTCAACAAAATGTGGCTCTTTGACAGACCATGACATTAAAATATTCCACTCTTTAGCAGAAGTTGTCCACCCTTCCTTAGCTCGTCTCCGGAAAGATAAAGACCGGGCAGCTACAGAAGAGCATGTCATTTGGACCACTCAAGAAGGGTATCAAAAAACACAGTCCCGTATCTTACAGATTGCTACCGTGGAAACCGTAAACAATGCGAAAGAGATCGAAACGGCACGCGCCCTTGGAGACTTAAGAGAAAACGCCGAATTTAAAGCGGCGCTGGAACGGCGTGACCGACTCCAATCGGAATTAAAATTCCTTTCTGATCAGATCAATAAAGCTCGAATCCTCTCTCCGGAGGATGTCTTAACAGATGAAGTGAGCGTTGGCTCGGTTGTCCATTGTCATGATTCCAAAGGGGAACACCTCCGTTTCACCCTCCTTGGACCTTGGGATGCAGATCCAGAAAGGCATATCCTTTCATTCCAATCAAAGCTTGCCCAAGCGATGAAAGGGAGATCGATCGGAGAGAAGTTTGAGTTTCAAGGGGAGACTTTCACAATCTCCGACATTGACAATTACTTTGATCAGAAACAATAGATCCACTATCGTGAGAGGACAAAGAGAATATTTATGTTGTCCTCTCCGACCCATTCTACCCAGCAGATAGAGCTTGTTATAGCGAGCACTAACGTCCATAAATTGCGCGAATTTCGCAATATATTGAAGCCTCTCTCACGCTTTGACCTCATTAGTCTCCGAGATTTCCCCAGCTATACTCCTCCCGAAGAGACTGGCAAAACATTTGAAGAAAATGCGATTTTAAAAGCCGAGCATGCAGCGAAAACACTCAACCGCTGGGTGATCGCAGACGATTCTGGCCTGGTTGTGCCTGCCCTAAATGGAGCTCCTGGCGTCTTCTCTGCCCGCTACGCAGGGAATGATGCGACAGACTTAGACAATCGGAAAAAACTTCTCGAAGAGATACAACATCTGATGGATGATGATCGGCAAGCCTTTTTAGAATGTTCGATTGCCCTCGCCTCACCAGAAGGGCTCAAAAAATGTGTCAAAGGGACCTGCGAAGGGACTCTCCTCACAAAAGATCGGGGCGGAAGTGGTTTTGGATACGACCCTCTTTTTGTGAAACATGGGTACAACAAAAGCTTTGCCGAAATTGGAGAAGCGGTGAAAAACCGGATTTCCCATCGTCGTAAAGCTCTCGATAAACTCATCCTCTCTCTTGAATCACTATTGAGCCTTTAAGGTGTACTACCTCATTGATGGCTATAATCTCATTTTTAGCCTAATCGAGTCGAAAGAGAGCCTGCAAACACTCAGACAAAAAGTGATCCGTTCTCTCCAAAAACAGTTTGCAAACAGAAAAATTTCAGGGACCCTCGTTTTCGACGGGGCTCACCGGAGAGACGAGGAGAGTGGCCTCTCTTACTCAAGCCCCCTCATCATCGCTTATGCCCCCAAAGGGCAAACGGCCGACTCCTATATCGTCGAACAGATCGAAACTGCATCGAATCCTAAAGAGATCACCGTAGTGACCAATGACAAAGGGCTTGCCCTTCACGCCAAATCGGCTGGAGCTAAAGTGCAACCCAACGATCTTTTCATCTCCTGGCTTCACAAAAAGAAGAAAAAGATAAAAAGTGTAGAACCAAAAGATACTGATCAGAATATCAACCGTCTCCTCAAAATCTTTGAAGAGCGGTTAAAAAATGGGGACGATGTTTAATCTTTAACTGTAAACATGGCAATTCCAACTGCAGTGGCCAATGCAGCAACGGCCCCAACTAGTTGTAGTGTCAGCGGCGATGGGGCCACCCGTGCACTTTTAAGAATTTGGACCATTTGATCACTCCCTTCTCGAACAGCCACCCTAAGTGCTTCAGCTTTTAAATCAGATCGGATCCGCCCACTTGCAATTAACAGCCGTGCTACCTCACTACGGTTTCTGTTTACAGCGTCCAGAATTGCGGTCCCCCGATCTTCTACTTTAAGCAGCCCATGAGCTAGTAAGAGCCTAACGATCTCGAGCTCAGTATGGGGATTACGGTCAGCTTCTCTTATTCCCAAATATTTATCCCAAGAACTAATCGGTCCATTAGCGAGTAAGCATTGAAGAATCTCAATATAGCCTAAGGCGGCAGCATGCTTGACTGCTCTTCCTCGCCAATCCACTGAGATCAATCCGCTCGCGAGCAAGCCTTGAACAATTCCGATATGCCCTCCCTTGTCTACGGCTCGTACGATTGCCTCTCCTCGCAATTGATCCGAAATCGGCTGATACGCGATCACTAACGTAATAACATCCATCCGGTTATGGGCTGCAGCCCAGAGAATTAGGTTTTGACGATCTTCATCGGAAAGCCGGCCTGCTTCAAGAAATTCCCCAATCTGTTCTAAAAGTCCCCTTTGTCGATCCATAACGGGATCTAGGATAATCTCCAAATCACCCCATCCAAAAACCAAAAGAAAGTTGAGGTTTACAA
>CAYWDE010000264.1:0-2873 GCA_964456885.1 uncultured bacterium
CGGAGTCGTGAGACGAGGGATTTACAGTCCCCTGCAATTGCCGCTATGCGACACCCCCAAAGATGGGAAAAAGAATGCTGGCGAAAGGAATTGAACCCTCAACCATCCGATTACAAGTCGGGCGCTCTACCAATTGAGCTACGCCAGCTTAAGAAAGAGAAAGTCTAACAGATTTGCTCTTTTTCTGGGGAATTTTCTTGTTCTACAGAGACAACAGGCATCGGTTTTTTAGGCGTTTCCGCTAGGCGGGCCTGAAAAAAAGAGGTCATGTTGATCGTTTTTTTGATCTGGTCTGAACTAGAGGGATCCACCTTGGTAGCCATAAACCGGCCGCCCAACATTTTGGCTTCACAACACTTCTTAAATTTTTTTCCCGATCCGCAGGGACAAGGATCATTTCTTCCAGTTTTTTTCATAAGTGCTTTTCATTCAGTTTTAATGCCAATTATTATATCATTGAAAAATCAAAAAAGTCTAGTGATTCTATTATGGATATTGGGATACCTCTCGCTCGCCCCCCTTGGACCGCTTTAGGCAAAGAGCTTGAGAGCGCCCTGAGAAAAGCCCTATTCGATTTTTCTTTATTGGAAAAAGGGATAGAGAAGGTGGCGATCGCTCTCAGCGGGGGGAAAGACTCATTGGCCCTCCTCTTTTTACTCCACGCGATCCGAGGGAGGGGCTTCCCCCTCTTTGAGATCCATGCGATCCATGTCGATGGGGAGTTCTCCTGCGGAGCCGGGGTCGATGCGGGATTTTTAAAGGCGATCTGCAACGCTCTCGAGGTCAATTTTATCGTCCGCTCATCGACTCAAAAAAGGGAAGATTTGGAGTGCTACCGCTGCTCCAGAGAGAGGAGAAAGTTAATTTTTGAGGCGGCCAAAGAGGTGGGTGCCACAACAGTGGCTTTCGGCCACCACAGAGATGATAGCGCCCAAACCCTACTCCTTAATCTCCTCCACAAGGCGGAGTTTGCGGCTAATTTACCCAAAGTCCATATGGAAGCTTACGGGGTAACGATCATTAGACCCTTAATTTATATCGATGAGGAGTCGATCAAAACATTTGCTAAGCATTATGGCTTTGCCCGGATCAGCTGCCAGTGCCCTGTAGGGCAAAATTCAAAAAGGAAAGTGGTCGACCAGATTCTTAAAGATCTCGAAGTCCACTTCCCTCACGTAAGAGGCAATTTGGCACGAGCTGGGCTCCTTTACGGATCCAATAAAGCAGCTGCTCCTTGAAAAATATCTCCTTAAAGAGTAATTTGAGAGGTTATGGAATTAGGAGCGACCTTTCTTGAATTGGGAACATTCACTAGCTATTTTCTAGTCCTCCTTCTCATTGCAGCCCTCTCTTATAAAAAACAAAGTTCAGACAAAGATTTTTTAATCGGAAATCGCTCTCTCAATTTTTGGCTCACCGCCCTTTCGGCCCATGCGAGCGACATGAGCAGCTGGCTCTTCCTTGGGTATCCCGCACTGATTTTTACAACAGGCCTCTTTTCTGCCTGGGCAGCCATTGGGCTCACCCTCGGGATGTTTCTGAATTGGCACTATATCGCACCAAAAATCAGAACGGTCACTGAACAGATGCAAAGCTTGACCCTTAGCTCCTATTTTGAGGCCCGTTTCTCCGACACCTCGGGGAGAATCCGCCTAGTTTCTGCAGCGATGTCTGTTTTGTTTTTCACTTTTTATATCACCTCTGGCCTTGTTGGGATGGGAGTGTTAGTTGAGTCCCTTTTCAATATGAATTACCTAACGGGGATCTCGATCGGCCTTTTTATTGTGATGGTGTACGTTTTCGTCGGCGGCTATCGAACTGTCGCTTGGATCGACCTTTTCCAAGGATTTTTTCTTTTAGGTGTGATCGTATTTATCCCTGCTTACTTGATCACCCTTGCTGGAGGCACCGGTCCCATCATGCATGCAGTGAAAGCGAAAAATTTAAGCGCCTCCCTCTTTCCCGATTTCTCAGCAAAAACCTTTTGGGATATTTTTATGATGGCAGCAGGATGGGGTCTCGGCTATTTTGGACAACCCCATATCATCACAAAATTTATGGGGATCCGGAAAGTTGAAGAGATGAAAAAAGCTAAATATGTGGGGATCTCATGGCAAGTAATTGCTCTTGGAGCAGCTACTCTGGTTGGACTCCTGGGCGTATACGTTTTCCCACAAGGGATCCCCGATCCTGAACAGGTGATCCTGAGCATTGTGAAAACAACGCTTGCCCCATTTTTTGCAGGCCTTGTTCTTTGCGCTATTTTAGCTGCAACTACGAACGTAATGGCCGCCCAAATCCTCGTTGTCGCCTCCAATCTATCAGAAGATTTTTATAAGAGGGTTTTCCGAAGGCACGCCTCAGCACAAGAACTCCTTTGGGCTTCCCGTTCCAGCGTCGTGTTTATCTCCATAGTTGGGTTTATTATCGCATTTTTCAAAATCTCAACAATTTATCAACTCGTACTCTACTCTTGGTCTGGTCTTGGAGCCTCTTTTGGCCCCTTGTTGATCCTCTCTCTTTATAGGAAAAACATAAACAAATACGGCGCTTTTTCAGGAATCCTGATCGGCGGATTAACCGCTGCGATATGGCCCTATTTTGACACGCATTACAAATTAGGCATCCCTTCTTTAATTGTAGGTTTTATCCTAAGCCTCATTGCCATCGAGGGCGTCTCCTATCTAATGCGAAAACGGTTATCACTACAAATAGAACCCTAAAGGCAATATGAGACCTTTTTTATTGATCACTAATGATGACGGAATCCATGCACCAGGCATTAAACATCTTTGGCAAGCAGTTCACGAATTTGCCGATGTAGCGATTGTCGCGCCCCATGCAGAAAAATCTGGTTGCGGACTCTCTATCAC